>NZ_CP108789.1:0-152074 GCF_045207585.1 Streptomyces sp. NBC_00887 | reverse complement strand
TACGCGCTGCGCGCGTAGCAGCAGGCCGGGTCGCTGCGCTCCCCGGCCGCTCCCGCTCCGCGTGAGCGGATGCGGTTCGCTCCGCTCCCCGCCGGGTGGCACGCGCTTCGCGCCCGCCACCAACTGCAGGGCAAACGGCCCGCGTTGCGGGCCGGGGCCGGCCTCCGCTGCGCTCCAGCCACATGGGGGCGCCCCCCAACTCCGTGTGGCCCAACTCCCCTCGCTGTGCGAGGGGAGTTGGGCTTGAAGGTGCTTCCGGCTGCGCCTCCAGGCTCGTTGGGGCCCGCTTCGCGGGTCCTTGCTGACTAGGAGGGGGTGGTTCTACTCTGGCTGGGTGACCGTCAGAGCCCAGCGGACGGTGTCATCGGAGGCGTCGACACCGATGGTGAAGGACCCGGTCCGGACAACGCCCGCGTCCATCGTCACCGAACCCACACCTGCGGTACCGGCAGGGCAGTCCACGGTGAAGGCGGCCACCTGGTCCCCCTGCGACTGCATGGTCACATCCACGGTGCCGCCACCTTCGCAGGCCACCGTCAGCACCGTGGGCAGACCCTCCCACGCACCGGCGGAGGCCACTCCCCCGTCCCCGACCCACTCCTGCACCCACACCAGGCCCTCCGGGCCCGGATGCGGAAGCAGACCACCAGCGGCCGCTGCCGGTGTGACACCGACCGCGGCCAACAAGCCAGTTGCAAGCAACGCCACCACAGACAGATTCCTCGTACGCATCGCGTACTCCCTCGATCGACTGTCCTCGCAAAACCAGCCATGCGCCCGGGCGGGCCCATGGCCAGGGGTGCACCGGCGCGTGCCGACCTGGAAGCCCGGTGTAAGCCGGGCTGGCCTACGGGTGGCAGCCGGTGCGGATCCCCTCCTCGGTGAGCATGCACGAACCCACTGACAGTCCGCGGCGGCCGTGGACGAGCAGCGGGCGAGTGCTGGGCCGTGGAGCCTGGAAGCGGGCGACGGAAGCTGCCGGTTGGGGTGGGGCTGGCAGCTTCCGTCGCCTTGGAGGGATTCTTGTAATTCCCTGTGCTTCATTTTTGATGTCGAGATAAGCTATGGAATCAGATCACCCTACCCAGGACCGCTCCGAAGGTTCATGAGATCCATTTCATGGCCTTGTTGGTGCTCCGGTGAGGCAGGGCAATCAACCGATCGCGTCAGTCCATCCGTAGCCCCTGGACCCCTGACCTACGTGCAGGTTTACCGTTTTCCGCCGCTCGAATCGACCGGATGGAACCCCAGGAGAAGGCAGGCGATATGTCGAGCACAGGCCGCGTTGACCAGCGCGAGGCAGCCCAGCGAGAAGCCATTGACGCGGTCCTTCGTGTGCTCGAATTACCTGCAAGATCGCTTGGCCCGAGCAAGGGCTCCCAACACAGGTGATCATGGCAACCGGGTCCGGAAGACCCGAGTGGCGGTCCGCAGCGCGGAGGAGCTCCACGCGGACCGTGTGCTGGTGCTCGTGCCCTCGCTGGACCTGCTCCGCCCAGACCGAGTCCGCGTGGCGTGAGGGGGGCCGCCGGGGGCCGATGATCGGGGTGTCCTCGCTGCGGGGAGAAGAGGCGTCTGGGTTTGTTCCGCTTTGACGGACACCATTGGTGTGGTGGTCAGGCTGCGAGTGCGGTCTCGTACTCGGCGGGGCTGAGGTAGCCGAGGCTGCTGTGCCGTCGGCGCAAGTTGTACCAGCCCTCGATGAAATCGAAGATCGCGGTGCGGGCGGCGGCCCGGCTGGGCCAGGCGGAGGTGGCGAGCAGTTCGCGTTTGATGGTCGAGAAGAACGACTCGGCGAGCGCGTTGTCCCAGCACTGACCGGTACGGCCGACCGACAGCCGGACCCCGAACTCGGCTGCCAGGGCGGCGAATTGCTTACTGGTGTATTGACAGCCTCGATCCGAATGGAAGATCACGGGATGAGTGGGGCGACGCTGCCGGCAGGCGACCGTCAGCGCCTCGGCCACCAGCTCGGTCCGCAGGTGATCGGCGGTTGCCCAGCCGACCACGCGCCGGGAGGCGATGTCGATGACCGTGGCCAGATAGAGCCAGCCCTCCTCGGTCGGGACATACGTGATGTCGCCGCACCAGCGGGCATCCATGGGCCCGCTCACCGTGCAGTGAGCGGGCCCTGGCAGTCGTTGACCGAGGTGTGAGGTGGCGCTGCCCGCCGGGCGGCGGGTCTCCTCTCAGGTGGTCCTGCCCAGTGGGGTCAGCAGCTGGTGGTGGTGTCGCCGGTGTCGGCGGTGCAGGTGTCGGAGCCGAGGCCGCCGTTGGCGGTGTCGCCGCCGGCACCGTCCTGGACATCGATGCTGTCGTTGCCCAGGGCGCCGCTCATGGTGTCGGTGCCGGAGGTGTCGACGAGGACGTCGTTGCCGTTCTGCCCGTCGAGGTCGTCATTGCCCGGGCCGCCGTAGATGTGGTCGCTGCCGTTGTCGAACAGGTACAGCAGCGAGCCGAGGAGGGTCTCACCGTAGTTCGTGTCGTTGCCGGCCCCGGCGTACAGAGTGTCGGCGCCGTTCCCGCCGCCCATGATGTCGTCGCCGGACCCGCCGTAGAGGGTGTCGTCGGCGTTCTTCCCGTCGATCGTGTCGTTGCCGCCCAGACCGCAGATCACGTCGGCGCCGTTGGTGCCGTTGAGGGTGTCGTTCCCCGGGGTGCCGGTGATGGTGCACCCGTTGGCGTTGCCGATGGTGGTGGTCTCGGCGTCGGAGTCGTTCCCGGAGGTGGGGTCGTCCTGGTCGGCGTCGGTGGTGGTCGTGGCGGTGATACTGCCGGTCGCGGCCGGTTCCACGCCGATCGTGACCGTCGCAGAAGCCCCGTCGGCAAGGGAGCCCAGCGCGCATGTGACGGTGGGCGCGGCAATCGTGCAGGAGCCCTGCGAGCTCGTGGCGGAGGTGATGGTGCGGGCCGCGCCGGTCAGCGTCGTTGTCGCGGTGGCGCCGGTGGCGTCGTCGGGGCCGTCGTTCGTCACGGTGGCGGTGTAGGTGTAGGTGCCGCCGAGGGCGGCGGGGTCGGCGGAGTCGGACACGGACACCGACAGGTCCGCGGCCGGGTCAGCGGCCACTGCCCCGGCGAAGACGACCGAGTACGGGAACGGTCCGAGGGGGAAGGTCGCGGTGACGGCGTTGGTGGCGGTGTCGATGACCGACATGGTGCCGGCGTAGCCGTTGGGGACGTAGGCGAGGGTGCCGTCGGGGGTGACCGCGCTCTGGAACGGGCCGTTGCCGACGCCCACGGTCGCGGTGACGGTGTTGGTGGCTGTGTCGATCACGGACACCGAGGAGTTGGAGTTGTTGCTGGCGTAGGCGCGGCTGCCGTCCGGGGACAGGGAGAGGCCGAACGGGCCGATGCCGACGGGGATCGTGGCGCTGACGGTGTTGGTGGCGGTGTCGAGGACCGACACGTTGTGCGAGTTCTGGTTCCCGACGTAGGCGCGGGAGCCGTCCGGGGTCACCGCGATGAAGTTGGGCTTCGTGCCCACGCTGACGGTCGCCACGACCGTGGCGGTGGCGGTGTTGACCACCGATACCGTGTTGCCGCCGTTGTTGGACACGTACGCGCGTGCGCCGTCGGGGGACAGTGCGACACCGAACGGCTGGCTGCCCACCGGGACGCTCGCAGTGATGGTGTTCGTGGCGGTGTTCACCACCGAGAGCGTGTTGGCATTGCTGTTGGCGGTGTAGACGCTGCTCCCGGAGGGGGAGACGGCCACGCCGATCGGGCCGGCGCCGACGGGTACGGTCGCGGAAACGGTGTTGGTGGCCGTGTCGAGGACAGACACCGAGGCGGAGCCGTTGTTGGTGACGTACACGTGCGCGGCGTCCGGGGAGGCCGCCGCCCCGATCGGGCTGCTGCCGACCGGGATGGTGGCCGTGACCGTATTGGTGGCGGTGTCCAGCACCGACACCTTGTTCGCGACCAGGTCGGTGACGTACGCCAGCGGTGCGGTGGGGGCGGCATGGACGGGCGGGGCGGCCAAGGCGACCAGCCCGCTCATCGCCAGTGCGCTCCCGGCGGTCAGGGCGGTCAGCCGACGTCTCCACGACGCCAGGGCGCGACGGGGTCTGTGTACAGCAGTCACGGACTTATCCCTTCGAAGGGCCCGCACCCGTCGGCGGCCCTGGCAGGGCCTGAAGGACCGACAGCGGTGCGGCCACGCAAGCCCCGCCCGCAACGGACCGGTGGGGCAGCCGAGCGGGGCCTCGAACATCACGCACCGCACCACCCAGGACGACGGCCCCGGGGTACACGGCCCACGCTGCACACCACCGCGGCAGGATGTGGGGGCCGCAACAGCCTTGCCCCGCCCAGAACCCGCCGAGGACCGGCAGCCGGGTAGAGCCACGGGCATCATCCCGATCGACGGGCCCGAACCGACGCCACACCTTGACCACTGTCCGCATGTGGTCGAAAGCTGTCTGTAAACAACTGACTGGTGCCCCACCAGAGGGGCGGGCCCTACGCGTCTAGAGCCGGCATCGCACCCCTCGTGTTCATCTATTGACCCTCAATCCCGCGCCGTAGAGCCCGCTTCCTACCGGCGGGTTACTTGTCCCCTGGTGTCTGGGCTAGGACTTCGGGGCCAACAAGGAGGACCACACCCGGTACTTTCCGAGAGACACCGGCGGCTGGATCACGGCTTCGAGCCGCTGCTCGAACCTCAACATCAAGGTCACGAACTCTGGCGCGTACGTGCGGTGGTGTTGGGAGACCGGCTACCGCCAGTGGGACTGCGCCGACACGTGGAAGTGGGCGCCAAAGAACACCTGGAAGGTTCTGGCCACGAACGTCAAGGACGGAACGAACATGAAGCATGAAGGTCGAGTTCAAGGAGGTCGACCCCGTCTACAAGGGATTCCTCGCCAGGTGACGACCTCTGGGTGACTGCGCGGGAGTAGGGCCTCCTGGTGGCTCGGGGTTGCGGCACCACTGGAGCACCGGGAGCCCTACTGTCGCGCCCTCGGCCTCATTAGAGTCCTGGACCCGGGTCGCCGCCACGATCCAGGCATTCTCTCGCGGCGTCGAGCCACTCACCTGCGGGTTCGATGGACTGCTCACGTCCAATCCCGGAGTCAATTGGCCCGCCAGCGGAGCGGGCGTCGTCGGCGATGTCGCGGGCCCGCTGACAGGGATCCGACGACGGGTTGTGCTGGTCGTGGCGGGGCGGGTCGATCTTGTGCCGAGCGGCCAGGCCAGCGAACACGGAGTAGTCGTTGACCGCCAGGTCGTCCAGCAGATCCGCCTGACGCTCTAGGAACCAGCGGTAATCGACGTAGTACTCGGCAGGCACAGGTCAGGCCGCCCGCGGAGCGAGCGCGGCCGCTACAGGCCCGCCATATTCGGCGTCGAATGCCCCCGCCGCCGCCGTGTCGCCGGTCACCCGGCGGAAGATCTCTGCACCCTCATCGAGCGCACGCTCACGCCTCTTCTCCGCGGCCACCTGCGCCAGGTAGCCATCCAGCGGAAGACCTTCCGCGCCGGCCAGGGCCTGCAGCGCGTCCAGGGTGGTGTCGTCGATCTCGATGCCAGCCATGCGTCCGCGCCTATCCGTACCAGGACCACCCACTACAGAAAAGCGCAGGTGGCGGGCTGGCCTCCTGCCGCCGGCGCCCTGACGGGGATGGTGCCGGACACCACTACGCCCCGCCCGCTGATCAAGCTTCCTGCGCCAGGGCCTGTTCCTTCCCACTCCGAGCAGGAGCAGTGCTCCTCAAGGTGTGGAATCCGCAGCGAGGCTGGTGTCGCGCCATGCGGCGAGGGCAGCGGTGGCGGCCGGGGCCACGTGGGCGAGACGGCCAGTCAAGGGGAGTTCGCTTACGTCGGCTGGGGTCCCGGTGCGGGCGAGGGCGGAGAGCAGCGCTGCGTGGGCCCGTACAGGTGCGGGCAGGACGGCGGCGGCCGCGGTACGTGCAGCGGGATCCGTGTAGTGGCCGCTGTGGTCGGCGAGGGCTTGGGCGAGCCAGGCGTCGACCTTCTCGACCCGCCAGTCCCCCCGTAGTGCGAGATGGTCCCGAGCGGCTTCGTCACCGGCCTGGCTCACCATCGTGGTGCCCGGGGAGCTGGCTTGCTGGGCCAGCTCGCCGGCTCGGTCGGCAATGCGCTGCCGTGCCTCGTGATCGGCCCGCTCGGCTTCCTGGCGGCGCTGCTCGGGCGGTGACCGACTGGGCCATGCGCACCTTCGTCGAGCACTAAGCAGCGCCGCGGACGGGCCCTGCCAATCACTGCGGGGCCCGCCAGCCTGGTCAAGAAGAAGCAGAACAAGGCGCTCAAATCCCCGTTGTTCCCGTACTCGTCGGAGTGCTCAGGCAGGTACGGACGCACGTTCTCCGGTAGCACCAGGTAAACCGCGTCGTTCTCCTTCCCCAGAACAACGTGGCGCGAGAGAACGTGCTGCCGCAGGGCAGCGACGGCGATGGTGTGGTGCGTCAGGCCGGGGCTGTGTGGTGGATAGGCCCCGGCCTGACGTCCTTGTGGTCGGGGTGTTGGCTCAGGTGAGGTGGTTCAGGAGCCAGGTGACGAGCGAGAACGTGAACTTCTTCCGCACGATCAACGTGGAAGTCGACACCGAGCTCGCCAAGCTCGACCCGGCCGGCTACCGACCCCTGCGGCCCCGCCGCCCGGAAAAGGCCTGACGCCACCCCAGCGGGAACGTCTGCCGTCCATGGGGAAGGCCGTCGAATCCGATGGCTGCGCGTATGCGTTCTTGCTATCAGTGAAGGCCTCACGCGACGCTGTGGGATGACGGTCTGTCGGAGAGGGACGGAGAGTGGTGGGCGTGTCGCCAGGTTGGAAGATCACGGTCATGGTGGCTGCGGCGGCCGGCGTCGTGTCGACACCGCTGGTCTGGCTGCTGGACAGCCCTGATACCGGCCAGCTGGTCGGCGCCACGGTGCAAGCCGCCACCGGCATCGCCGCCCTGATCTGGGCGCTCATGCAACGGCCGCCCGCCCCAGCCCCAGTCCCGGTTCCGGGACCGGCGGACCAGGCCGTCGACACCGGGAATGCTGACGGAACTGGCGGCGGCACGGCTCACACCGGTCTGCGGCGTCCAGGCGGCGCGGGGACCGGGTCGGCGAAGGCGGAGCGGACAGGGGACGCCACCGCGCATGGTCCCGGCAGCAGTGCCGGTACCGGCGTCGACTACAGCTGATCCCCAGGCCCGCAGCACTTCACGAGAAGGAACTTCCTGCCATGAGGCGCCGGAAACGCCGCTCCATGCCCAACCCCGACGAGGCCGGGCCCGAAGCCGAGGGCGGTGTACCAACGCAGCCGGTGGTGGTTACGGACACCGGCGACGCCCACGCGTACGACGGGGGGACCGCGCTGACCGGCTACCGCGGACCAGTTCCGGAGCCTCACGGGCCTTCGGCCGGGAGGCCGGTGCAGGTATCCCGGACCGGGGACGCCAACGCCTCCGGGGGCGGCACCGCCATCAGCGGGTACGTCAGCGAATTGACCGTCGTGCACCAGGCCGCCCCGCGGGAACCGGCGTCCTGGCCACACCAGGTAGGCGTGATCCCGTCCCGGGCGCAGTCCTTCCAGCACCGGGCTGAGGTTGAGCAGTTGCGGACGGCTGTCGCCGGCGGGGGCACGGCGGTGCTGTGCCAGGTCCTGACGGGAACCGGCGGAGTGGGCAAGACCCAGCTCGCCGCCGACTACGCCCGCGCCGCCTGGGAATCCGGCGGGGTCGACGTGCTGGTGTGGATCACTGCCAGTACCCGTTCGGCGATCGTGTCCGGGTACGCGCAGGCTGGCGCCGAGGTCCTCGGCGCCGGCCCGCAGGACCCGGAGCAGGCCGCGAAAACGTTCCTGGCCTGGCTCGAACCCAAACCCGACGCGAAGCCATGCCGGTGGCTGGTCGTCTTAGACGACCTCGCCGAGCCGGTCGCCCTGCGGGGCCTGTTGCCCCCCACCAGCCCCTCTGGCCGCACGCTCGTCACCACCCGCCGCCGGGACGCCGCCCTGACCGGTCCCGACCGGCGGCTGGTCACCGTCGGCCTGTTCACCTCCGACGAAGCCGCCGCCTACCTGACCACCGTCCTGACAGCTCACCATCGCCACGAACCGGCCGACGAGCTCACCGCCCTGGCCGCCGACCTCGGGTATCTGCCGCTGGCTCTGGCCCAGGCCGCCGCCTACCTCATCGACTCGGGCCGGGACTGCGCCGCCTACCGACAGCTGCTGGCCGACCGGGCCCGTACGTTGACGGACGTTTTGCCCGAGCCCGACGCGCTTCCCGATGACCAGGCCACGACAGTCGCCGCCGCATGGTCCCTGTCCATCGAACGTGCCGACCGCCTACGCCCGGCGGGGCTGGCCCGCCCCATGCTGCAACTGGCCGCGATGCTCGACCCCAACGGCATCCCAGCCCCCGTCCTGACCGCGCCTCCAGCCCTGGTCTACCTCACAGAACACCGCACCCCAGGTGAGGACACCAGCAGGAGCGGGCGAGGACGGCAGGTCAGCGCGCAGGACGCGGCCGACGCGCTGCGGTGTCTGCACCGGCTCAGCCTGATCGACCACACACCCGCCACTGCACACCAGGCGGTGCGCGTGCACAACCTCATCCAACGCGCCGTCCGCGACTCCCTGCCCGCAGATCAGCACGACCGGCTCGCCCGCGCCGCCGCCGACGCTCTGGCCGACGCCTGGCCCGAGGTCGAACGCGACACCGCCCTTGCCAGAGCCCTGCGTGCCAACACCGAAGCCCTCACCAGCCAGGCCAAGGACGCCTTTTGGCACCCCCATCCGCATCTCGTGCTCTACCGCACCGGCACAAGCCTCGGAGAAAGCGGTCAGGTCACCGCTGCCATCACCCACTTCCAACGCCTGGCGAACGCCGCCCGCGACCGGCTGGGTCCCGATCACCCCTACACTCTGGGCGCCCGAACCGCTCTCGCCATGTGGCGGGGGGAGTATGGAGATGCGGCCGGAACCGCTGATGCCTACGTTGGCCTGTTGGCCGACTATGTGCGGGTGCTGGGTGAAGATCACTTCCAAACCCTGATCACCCGGACGCACCTCGCCTTGTGGCGGGGCAGGGCGGGGGATGCGGCCGGCGCCGCGGACGTACTCGCCGAGCTGGTGGCCGACCAGGAGCGGGTGCTGGGTCCCGATCACCCCCAAACCCTCACCACCCGAAGTGGTCTCGCCCGGTGGCGGGGGGAGGCGGGGGAAGCGGCCGGCGCCGCGGACGCCCTCGCCGAGCTGCTGGAGCACATGGTGCGGGTGCTGGGTCCCGATTGCCCCGACACCCTGGCCGTCCGGTTCCACCTCGCCCGGTGGCGGGGGGAGTCTGGGGAGCCGGCCGGAGCCGCTGATGCCTACGCTGGCCTGTTGGCCGACTGTGTGCGGGTGCTGGGTGAAGATCACTTCCAAACCCTGATCACCCGGACGCACCTCGCCTTGTGGCGGGGCAGGGCGGGGGATGCGGCCGGCGCCGCGGACGTACTCGCCCAGCTGGTGGCCGACCAGGAGCGGGTGCTGGGTCCCGATCACCCCGACACCCTCACCACACGGAACGACCTCGCCCGGTGGCGGGGGGAGGCGGGGGATGCGGCCGGCGCCGCAGACGTCCTCGCCGAACTGCTCGCTGACCAGGAGCGGGTGCTGGGTGAAGATCACCCCGACACCCTGGCCGTCCAATTCCACCTCGCCTTCTGGCGGGGCAGTTCGGGGGACGCTGCCGGCGCCGCGGACACCCTCGCCAAGCTCCTCGCTGACCAGGAGCGGGTGCTGGGTGAAGATCACCCCGACACTCTCGAAACCCGGAGCGACCTCGCCTTGTGGCGGGGGGAGGCGGGGGATGCGGCCGGCGCCGCGGACGTCCTCGTCGAGCTGGTGGCCGACCAGGAGCGGGTGCTGGGTCCCGATCATCTTGACACCCTCACCACCCGAAGTGGTCTCGCCTTGTGGCTGGGGGAGGCGGGGGATGCGGCCGGCGCCGCAGACGTCCTCGCCGAACTGCTCGCTGACCAGGAGCGGGTGCTGGGTGAAGATCACCCCGACACCCTCGAAACCCGGAGCGACCTCGCCTTGTGGCGGGGGGAGGCGGGGGATGCGGCCGGCGCCGCGGGCATCCTCGCCGAGCTGGTGGCCGACCAGGAGCGGGTGCTGGGTCCCGATCATCTTGACACCCTCACCACCCGAAGTGGTCTCGCCTTGTGGCTGGGGGAGGCGGGGGATGCGGCCGGCGCCGCGGACGTCCTCGCCGAGCTGGTGGCCGACCAGGAGCGGGTGCTGGGTCCCGATCATCTTGACACCCTCACCACCCGGAGCTTCCTCGCCTTCTGGCGGGGGGAGGCGGGGGATGCGGCCGGCGCCGCAGACGTCCTCGCCGAACTGCTCGCTGACCAGGAGCGGGTGCTGGGTGAAGATCACCCCGACACCCTCGACACCCGGAACGACCTCGCCTTGTGGCGGGGAAACTGGCGGAATCATGTCGAATAACGATCGGTCAGGTGCCACGCCTGGACTGGCTTGCAGCAGACGCAGCAGAGCCTCTGGTGAGAGCCTCCTCGTGCGTGCAGGGGATGGAAACCCTCCGGCCGGTACGGCGGGGCCAGTTGTCTCGGCCTGCCTGGTCCGGACTGCGAAGTACGCCTGTGCACCCGCGCTCTCCGGGTTGATCGGATCTCCGTTCATCGCCGTGAGGTACGCGGCGTACCGGGACAGCTCGCAGTCCTCGCGCCCAGAGTGTCGCCGACCTAAGGCGTTCCGGGATCCCGGCGAGTGCCCTTCGACGTCGACACCGGTGTTCTGGGCCCTGGTGTCCTAGCTCAGACACCAGCCGCAAAGTAGCGATCCGCCCCCTGAGGTCAGCTGCTGACTGGCACCGTTGCTGGGTTGAGGGTCTTGGGTGCGACGCCGACGGACACCTTGACGGCGGCGGCGATCTCGCGGATTGACTGGCTTTCGGCGCGGCGGGCGAGGATCACGCGGCGTTTGTCGTCGTCCACGACGGGGCGTCGGCCGCGGGCGCGGGCGGAGCCGGGGCCGTTCTTCGTCTTCTTCACGCTGTCGAGGCGCCGGTCTTCGGCAAGGGCGAGGGCCAGGTCGAGGATGAGTGAGCGTTCGGTGTGCTCGCTGGCGGCGATGCCATCCAGGACCTTGACCGCGATGCCGCGTTGGAATAGCGAAGAGCAGCACTTCTCTGGCAGGTCGGGAGGCGCTGACCGCGCCGAAAGTCCATAGCTTCGCTGAGCCCTCCAGCATGTCGTCGATGGCCTGAGCAACCTGCCGCCGCTCTGGCACAAGCAGACCGGCTCGGACACGACACATGCTTGGCCCACTCGGTACATGAGCGGCCCGCAGCCTCCTCGACGGCCAGCACGACGGCGTGGCAGCTGAAGCTGATCGCTAGAGTCCAGCGCAGGACATCAGGTGCTGGGGGGCTCATGCGGGTTCGTATGTGGGCTAGGGGAATCGTGGCGCTTGCCAGCGCGAGTGTCGCCAGATCGACCATGAACGGCGCGTAAAGGTCGACTTCGACGTCGAGCGGTCCGGCGAGGGAAAGCGGTGAAACCTGGGCGCGCCGCGTGATGGCTTCGGCGGCCGCATGGCGCAGCCGCTCTCGCGCTTCTTCAGGGTGCAGGGCGATGGCAGCGCCCCGACCAAGGGCTTGCTTGACCGCAACGGTGACTGCGGACGGGAGCAGATCCTGCAGTTCGGCGCAGGCGCTGTCGTCGCCGGGGCCGTGTGCGTCGGCTACCCGCACCTCGGCCGTGGGTTCGGCGTCCAGGACACCGGCGATCACAGCGTTCGCCTCAGCTGTCATCAACGCCCGGCCACGCGCGTAGTCGTAGCCATCCGGGTTCGTCTCGGTGGGATGCACGATCCCCGAGATGCCCTCCATGTCAACAGAGATCAATATCTTCATACCTTTGGGAGCCTACGTGCTCTGTGCACCAGGCCGACGTGAGTCCCTAATCTTGTCGGCCAGGCCGTCCCCCACGCACTGACGCTATTTCTCGTGAACATCCAGAACCTTGTCGATCACCAGATGCCGCCGCAACCCGTGAACAAACGCTGCTGCTGAACGCGAACGAAGCCAGCGGGGTGCAGATCTCGCACATCACGACGTACGTCTCGTGCGTCGCCGCAAGCCGTGCTTGCCCGCGGTCCAGCAACATTCCGTCCTTGGCCTTGTATGTGGCGCAGCCACCGCGGTGCAGTATCGGGGGCGCCTCACCGCGCTTCGGTTGGATCTTCCACCCCTGATCCGCGCGCGCCTGCTCCGCCCGGTGCCGGTTCTGCTTCTCCTGGGCCGCCAGCTCCCGGATAGCCGTGTCCGTCCGCTGCAGCTGATACGCCAGGTACTCGCGGGTGATCCGGAGCTTGTCCAGGCGAGATATCTGGGACGGGTCGGGCATGGCTATGCCTCTGCCGGCTGCTCGTGGGCGTGCAGGAGTGCCGTGCGGGCCTGCACTACGTCCTCGCGGTCGACGTCGCCCCAGAACGGATGCGTCGCCACGGCGATGGACAGGCGCAGCAGCTCGGCACGCAACCGGGCGATCTCGGCGTGCTGCTCCTCGGTGTGGCCGGGGCTGTCGGGCTTTCCCGACCGGTACTCGGAATGCAGCTTCTTGTCCGTTTCCCATCCGGGCATCGGCTCGGCCGACCAGGGCAGGGTGCGGGCGTACTCCTCGCACGCGGCGCGGGTGCGATGGAGGGCAGCCTGAGCGTCGCGGAGATCCTGCGGGAAGAGGAAGGCGGGGGCAGTCTTGGGCACGACCCAATGGTACGTCTGTTCGATTTTGGGATGCGAGCGGACATGCCGGCCCGGAGGTCACGTCTGGGGGGAGCCAGCGGCCGGGTCTGGCGTGCCCTGCCGCTGGCTACGGCGGCCCGGGTGCCATCCGACAGGCTGCGGCCCCGGGTCGGCATCGGCCGCCGACCTCGGTTCTGGGTGAGGTGAAGGGGAACCGGGTCTACGGCCAGGCCCCGGCACTGGGATCCCATGTTCCCCGGGCAGTGCCGCTCAGAAGGGGGGTGACGAAAGTGGCAGCGGTTTCGGCCGCTTCGGAGAAGGTCGCGCAGCCGTTCAGCCCCACGACCAGTTTTGCTTGTCCGGGATAGCCCGCGTGCCAGTCGGGTCCGGGGATCTGGAAGGCATCGGGAAGGGGCAGGTGTGTGCCGTCTGCGGATCCTGGACCCAGAGCGTGAGCACTGGCGTCGCGGCATCGAGGCCGCCGTCCTCTACGCCGGCCAGCACGGCGACCTGCGCGTCCCCTTCACCTACCGCGCCCCTGTCCCTGCCTCCCGGCAGGATGACGACCCCGACGTTGGGGAAGGCACTGAGGGGGCCAGGTGGTCTGCTTCGCTGGCCGGGTTCCCGCCCGGGCAGTGGATCGCCGACGCCCGACGCCAGTACGCCCGCGGCCAGTACCTCGCGGGACCACCGCAGACGCCACCCCGTGACAGCGGATCCGCCCACCTCTACCGGCCCCGGCAACACCCGCACCCCACGGCGCCCGTGACGCCCGTGAAGGGCGCTGAGACGCCCGCAGGCGCCAGTGCCAGGCTCCGCCGCTGGTCACAACGGATTGTGAACAGCACGTCCCTGCAATTCTGTTCATCTGAACAAGCGAATGAACTCCTCCGGGGCAATGATTCGGGCCGTGGGTGCCGCAGCGCCTGACCTGGGACCACGTCCCGGGAACCTTCACGGGCGAGCACAACCGTTCGCAGCAACCAAGGAGATGACCGAAATGAATCGTCAGACCAGAGCCTTCGTCGTGGTCAGGAGGCATCTGATGCAGCTCGGCGGGATCCTCGTTGCAACGGCCGGAGCCGTCGCCCTGGCCGCCTCACCGGCAAGTGCCCACCCTCAGTCCGTTGCCGCGTACGGCGATGACTTCGCCTTTCGAGCCCTTGATTCCAGTAACGGAATTTTCGTCTTCGACCACACCGCGGACGGCCATGGCGTCTACGCGAACGTTCACCTCAGCAACGGCACTAAGGTCTGGGGCTGGCAGTCTTCTCCGCTTGCCCCCAACGGACTGTGGGCAGGAGGGGCGTCGGGACCGGGTGGTAGCTATTACTTCGGCGGCGGGCTGAGAGTCGACTGGATCCAGGTGTGCCGGGACACCGTGGGGTGCAGTGCCTGGGTTCCCGTCTACGACGGTTCGTGATACCCGACTTCAGGGACATCTCGGTTGTGCCCCGCCGATCTCGGCGGGGCACAACCGCATCTGCCGGCGCGCAGGCCCGACCCTCGAATCCGTCCTCGTCCGGGTCTTTACAGGGCGCCGGGGCGTAGCCGGAACATCTGGTGGCGGGTGCCGTCGGCGCAGTCCCATTCGCCGATGTCGGCGCGCTGTTCGTGGGAAGCCTGGTTGAGCGTGAGGCATTTGCCGTAGCGGGAGTTGATGAAGTAGCCGGAGTGCCACTCGCCGCCGTACTGGACGGTGTTGGCGGCCTTGAACGTCCACTGCTGGCGGGTTTCGGTGGCGCAGTCCGTCTGGACGACGTCCAGGCGCTCGGGTGTCCGGGTGATCGCCAGGCACTTGCCGGAGTAGTCGTCCTTGATCTGGTAGCCGGCGCTGCCGGTGCGGCCGAGGTGCCAGGTCTGGTTCACGGCGCCGTCCGCGCAGTCCCACTGATAGACGTCGGAGTCGTTGCTGTCCACGCCTCCATCCACACACAGCCCGCTCTCCACCGAGACCAGCTGGGTACCGCTGCCGAAAGCGGGAAGCGGCGCGGACGTCCCGGGCGCCCGCGTGGTGGCGGGAGGGCGGCCGGGAGCAGCGGACTTCGAGGGTGTCTTCGTGGCCGCCGTGACCGCGCCCGCCGGCGGCCGATTGATCTATCTACCCAACTCCTGAGAGCGCCTCCTGGCGCATGGAGCCTGTGCGCTCGCGCCCGATGCTGACCCAGCGAGAGGCTGCCACCGCGTGCGGTGTCAGCCGCACCACCATCCGCCGCCGTGTGAGGCCGACGACCTGTCCGGCCGGCGCGGGTCTGGACGCGGCAAAGGGCGGCACCCAGGTGTGGGGGCCGCCCTTCGTCGTCCTGGTGCTGGGTCAGGCGTCAGCCGCAGTATCCAAGCCCTGCTTATGCGGAGCTCGCTCACGGCGGTCCGGCCGACCCGCAGCTCCTCCTTGGATGGTGGCTAGGGGGATGGCACCGCCCAGCTTCGCGAGGAGCGGGCGCGGTGGCGAGCAAGAGGCAGGCCACCCGGCGCTCGGCCTCCTCGCGAAGCTGGGCGGTGCGCAGCTCGGTACCAGCGGCCTGCCGCTCCGGGTGAGCAACGCAAGCCCTCTCGCCTTCGGCACAAGGCGAAGCGTCGGATTGCGGGAGAGAGCCATGTCGCTGCGGTGCCATCAACTGCCCCCTCGAAGTCGTCGAGCGAGTTACACGCTCATACACCGCACCGGCGGAAGGGAGTCAGACACCTGCCCGCCCCGCGGCGCGGCCGGCCGCCGCGAGGTGAACGATGCGATGGTTGCCCAGCCCTGTGACAGCGAGCGGCAAGTAACCCTCATAACTCCAGCCCCTCGGAGAGCGTTCCTCCGAGGGGCTGCGCGTGCACACGGGGCGGGCGCTGCATGGCGTCTTCGGTCCGCTCTACGCCATGAGCTGGTTCAGTCCCATGGTGGTCGCGCCTGCGGCTCCGAGGGCGGCCAGCGGGCCGCCGAGGGGGAGGACGACGGCACCGGCTACAAAGCTGGCGATGAGGATGATGGCCCACCGCTGAGGCAGGGGCTCGGGGCCGTTCTGGTCGGCATTGGGTTCCACTAGTCTCCTTGGTGAGGTCTGAACCGAGACGGCCCCGGGTTGCACCCCGGGGCCGTTCGCGTCAGCTGCGAACGGCTACCCGTCGAGGCCGTTCTGACGAGGCCTCACCTTCAATGATCCCGGGCGTGCAGGCCCAATCTCAGGGTGTCGCGCAACGTTTTGATCCGCATCTAAGATTTCTCCTTAAAAATCATCTTTACCGGGATGCGGATCAAAACGTTGCGAGCAAAACGTGGTGTGGGGGATGCGTGGCTGACGCACGGGAGTCGAATCAGCGGCGGCTGCGCCGACTGAAACAGATGGACAAGAACCGTTCTGTCGAGGAGGCGAACAGGACGCTGAAGGTGCTGTGGAGGAACGGAAAGAAGCCGGACTCCATCGTCCTGCGCAGTATTCTGCTGGGGCGACGTGACGGTGGAGACTCTCCCTCCTCGCTGTCACGGCTTGTTCTTCCCAAGGGAATCGCTCTGCGCTTCTATCTGATCGCGGCCTTTGAGGCTCAGTGCCGGCTTGCGGCGGGGGGACAGTGGACGAATGTCCTGCCGTTGTCCGGTCCGGGGTCCTGGTCGGATCTCTTCGCTACGGACGGCGCTTACAACGCCAAGTCGGCGACGTACATGCATGACACCGTTCACGGCAGGGCGGCCGAGGACTTGCGCCTTCGCCAGGTCCAAGGGGCTCTGCGGACCCTGGAAGGGCTTGGGGGTGAGCAGTACCAACATGCCCTGGTCGATATCCCCCGGGGGAAGCGGGGACAGAGGCTGTACCAGTCGTTCCGGCTCATGAGGGAGTCCGGCCGCGGCGGCAGCCAGAGCCCGAGCATCTACGCGGTACCCAAGGCCCAGTGGCAGGCAGCCCGCACGGTCGAGGTCCCGGCGCACTTCTTCCTGAACGGCTGGGCTCAGGTACTCAGCCCTTCAGAGGTTGCCACCTGGCTCGCGGTCAAGTGGCTCAGTAAGTGGGCCCGGGACACCCATCTGGCATCCGGTGTCTACCTCCACGGCGAGAGGCGGACAAAGCTCTTCGGTCTCCGCCGCGACGCCTGGGAGGACGGCTGTCAGCGGTTGCGCGACTTCGGACTGATCCGCTTCGCCCGAACCCTGGACGAAGCAGAGGTCCTACCCCTGAAAGCCGATTATCGATATATTCGGGATGAAGAGGTGATTTCCTCGCGAAAGCGGTATGAACCGTATCGCTATCAGGTGACAGACCAGGGGCTCGAAGAGGACGCCGTAAAGGTGTGCAAGAAGGAACTCATCTTCCGGCAGCAGCAGCTCGATCTGGCGGCCAAGCATCGTGGCACCTTTGGTGGATGACGCGCATCCAGTAACGACTCTTCGAGACACCGAGTCGTATGTGTGTGGCTACCCGTCAGTCAATTCCTTGCGTGCCTGGTTGATGGGGCACCACACGGATCGGCCGGTGGTCAGGCGGGTGGGATGCCGGGGACCAGGACGCCGCGGTCGCGGAGCTGCTGGAGGCTGTCCAGGCCGCCCGGCCGGTAGAGCGGCGCGGCTTCTATGTCGGCTTCGGTGGCGCGCATCTTCCGGGTGGCGCCCGCACCTGCCGAGGGGGCCTGTGCCTGTATCTGAGGGCCATGCCGCAAGGGTCTACGCGTTGTGCTCATGGCTGGTGAGCGTACGCACGAGAAGGATGCCGTGCCCTTCTTCGAAGAGGAGAGGGGGCTCGAGTTCGGATGGATCGCTGAGGCGGCAGACGCGTACCGCGGTGTCACCGGACTGCGATGGGGATGACGCAGGCCGCGAGGACGGCGGCGCCGGCCAGGGCGGCCACAGCCGGGGTGCCGGCTGCTGGGTGCCGGTGCACGAGGTAGGCGAGGCCGCCGATCACCATGGCGGAGACGAGTACCAGGAGCAGAAGAACAAGCATCACGAACGAGGACACAGCAGGGTCTCCAAACGGGACGGGAACGGTCGGGTCGTTCTCCGGCCGTAAGGATCGGGGCGGTAACAGCACCATGCGGGAGCGGGGGTTGCCCCGCAGGCCCACCCGGCGCCTTACCCGCCCCCATGGGGGCGGGGCATCTCCCACATCTGAGTGCTGCTGACCGGGCAAACCTGTGAGCTGCACGGTCAGAGCGGCCTGCTCGCTGTCCCGGACCACACCGGTCGGGAACGAGCGAGACCTCATCGAGGACCAGAACGCGCCCACCGTGCGCGGCCGAGCTGGGGCGCGCACGCCAGGAGCACGGCGTCGCCGAGGCCGCACCAGGATCAGCGCTCACCCGTGGCGAGCCGGTAGGTGGCGCTGTCCCATTCGGTTCTCGTGATGACGCCGGCTGCGGCGAGGTCGCGGAGGGCGCTGCGGGCTCGCTTCTCCTGCTGTCGCCGATCGCCGTGCCCGTGGCCGGCGTCGCGGAGGACCGTGACGGCGCGCTGGGTGTCCCAGGTGCCTCCAAGGGCACGAATGGGCTTCTCCAAGGCCTGCGCAATGGTCATGGCCTTCACTGCTCCTGGTGGTGCTTGCGCTTGTGGTTCTTGATGCTCTCCCGTGTCCCTCGGTAGCCGGGCTTGGTAGAGCACTCGTCGCACTCTTCCCAGACGCCGGCGTCGACGGCGTCGCGGCTGACGGAGTGGTGGGGGCCGTACCCGTGGGTGTGGAGGAACTCGGGCACGGAGGAGCCGTACTTGACGGCGACGAGGGCGGCTTCGGCGACTTTGTCATGGCCAGGGGCGAAGAACTTGCCGAGGCCGACTTCCTTCTCACAACCGCACCAGCACGTGCCGGTAGGGATGAGGCGGGGCTTCTTTTCTGTCATGACCCGAGAATGCCGCAACCCTTGGGTTGAGCACAAGGGTGCAATCCAAAGATGTCACCCAAGGGTACGTATGACAGGGCACCGAGCACCGGGTGGTGCAGGAACACTGCCGGACGTCGAACACCCCTGCCTCGGCAGCGATATGGTCAGTCGCATCCGGCCTGGGATCAACCTTCGGTCCTCCCCGGTTTCACGTGCCGTTCCGGTTCTGGATCATGCTGCTGACCCATAGAATTGTGCATATTTTTGGCATTGATCTTCCGGCGCGTGAGCGGCGCGCTGCGACCGCAGTGGGGCGCGTTGACCGGTACCACGACGACCGTGCACGACGTACTCAACGCAATCCGTGACGGCTTCGCCGTGAACCGGGACCGCGGCACCCGCTTCGAGGAGCTCATGGTCCGGTACCTGAGCACCGACCCGCAGTGGACCGAGCAGTTCACCCGTGTGTGGATGTGGTCCGACTGGCCGGGGGCGGAGCACGACAAGCGGGACACGGGCATCGACCTGGTGGCCCAGGGCCGTCGACCGCACACCGCGTTGATCAGCGTGAGGCCGCCCAGCGAGCAGCCATCGACGCGGTCGTGCGCGCTGGGCCAATGCCTCACTGGCCGGTCGTTCGCCACCCACGCGAGAGCCGTCGGGTGCTGACTGGCCGTCAGGTTCTTGGGAGCTCGTCCGGCAGCCGGCTGAGTGCGAAGCCCCGGTATCCGGTGTCGGCGACCGCCGCGCACACCTCGCGGTAGGCGCCGATCCCGCCGACGTAGGGCATGAACACCTGTGGTTTGCCCGGAATATTGGCCCCCTGGTACCAGGATGCCCCCTCCGGGTACAGGGTGCCGGCAGCGAGGTCGGCGACATGCCGGACCCAGTCGTCCTGCGCCTCGTCGGTCGCGTCGATCTCAGTGAGGGCGTGGCTGCGGAGGTGGCCGATGCAGTCCGTGATCCACTCCACGTGCTGTTCGATGGAGATCAGCATGTTGCTGAGCACGGAAGGGCTGAGCGGCCCGGTGACGGTGAAGAGATTGGGGAAGCCGGCCGTGAGCAGTCCCAGGTAGGTGCGCGGGCCGGCCGCCCACGCGTCTCTGAGCGCCACACCGTCCCGGCCTCGGACATCGATCGCGCGCAGTGCGCCGGTCATGGCGTCGAAGCCGGTGGCCAGGACGACGACATCGGCCTCGTACTCCCCCTCGGTGGTCTCTACGCCCCGCTCCGTGAAGGAGACCAGGGGGGTCTTGCGGAGATCCACCAGGCGGACATGGGGCAGATTGAAGGTGGCGTAGTAATCGGTGTCCAGGCAGGGGCGTTTGGTGCCCAAGGGGAAGCCGGTGGGGCAGAGCACGGACGCGGTCTGCGGGTCGTGGACGATCTGCCTGATCTTGGACCGGACGAACTCCGCCGCCAGGTCGTTGGCCCGTCGGCTGGTGAGGGTGTCGGTGAACGACGCCTGGATGCCCCCCAGTACGCCCGCGTCCCAGGCCGACCGGTAGGCGGCCTCGCGCTCGTCCGCCGACACCTCCAGGGCGCTGTGCACGGGCAGCGGCCTCGGTATACCGACGGACGTGGTGCGCAGCCACTCCCGAAACTCCCCGTACCCCACCTTGCGTTCGTCGCTCTCCTCACGGGTGAGCGGGCGATTGCGGGCGGGCGTGCTGAAGGTGGGCGTGCGCTGGAAGACGGTCACCTCGGCGGCCTGTTCCGCGACGAGCGGGATCAGCTGTATCCCGGAGGAGCCGGTGCCGATCACCGCGACCCTGCGGCCGGTGAGGTCGACGGGTTCGTGCGGCCACCGCCCGGTGTGATGAACGGGTCCGCGGTAGCGGTCGCGGCCGGGCAGGTCGGGGGTGCTGACCCGGGACAGGCAGCCGGTCGCCATGATGACGAAGCGGGCGGTCACCTCTTCGCCGCTGTCGGTGGTCACCGTCCAGGTGTGCGTGTGACGGTCGTAGAGCGCACGGGTCACCGCGGCGCCGAAGGTGATGTGACGGCGCAGGTCGAAACGCTCCACCACATGCCGGATGTAACTCAACAGTTCCGGCTGAGTGGCATACCGCTCGCTCCATTGCCACTCCTGCTCCAGCTCCGGGGAGAAGGAGTACGAGTAGGCCATCGACTCGATGTCGCAGCGAGCGCCCGGGTAGCGGTTCCAATACCAGGTACCGCCGACGTCGTCACCGGCCTCGAAGACGCGGACCCGCAAGCCGAGTCCGTCCAGTCGGTGGAGCTGGTAAAGGCCGGCGAAGCCCGCCCCCACGACGACCGCGTCGAGCACAGCGGAACATTCGGTATCGGTATCGGTATCGGACATGAATTCCTCCTGGGTCATGCGTCCGGAATCAGGACAGCCCGGCCGCGGACGCCGCCGCGGTGCAGTCGTTCGTACGCCTTCGGTGCTTCGGTGAGGGCGAAGGTCTCCACCCTCACCTCCACCGCGCCGGAGCGGCCGAGCTCCAGCACCTCGGCGAGCTCGGCCCGGCTGCCCCAGTACGGCACGTGCACGCGGACACCCAGAGGCAGTCGGCCGAAGCCCACCGGCAGACTGCCGCCGCCGATGCCGACCAGGCAGATGTCCGCGTCGATCGCCGCCACCGCTCCGGCCAGAGCGACGGAGGCGGGCGTACCGGCGAAATCGAAAACCGCCCGTACCCCGAGCCCACCCGTCCGCTCCCGAACGGCATCCACCGCGCTCGCATCGGAGCGGAACACCGCATGCGCGCCCACCTCAACGCCCAGCTCCCGCTTCTCCGCGGACACGTCCAGCGCGATGATCCGGCAGGCGGTGAGCGCCCGGAGCAGCTGGATCGCGACGTGCCCGAGGCCACCGACGCCGATCACCGCCACGGTGGCGCCGGGCAGCAGGCCGGGCAGCAGGGCTTTGATCATGTGGTACGGCGTCAGGCCGGCATCGGTGAGGGAGACCGCCCGCACCGGGTCGAGGCCGCCGAGCGGCAGCAGATGGCGGGCGTCATCGATCAGCATGTACTCGGCCATGGCGCCCGGCGCCCCCAGACCCGGCGAGAAGATCCCCCGCAGGGCCGCGTGCGGGCAGTAGTTCTCCCGGCCCTGTGCGCACGGACCGCAACGGCCGCAGCCCCAGGCGCCGTAGACCGCGACGGCCTCGCCCTCGGTGACGCCGGTGACGCCCGCACCGGTTTGGGCGACGATTCCGGCGCCCTCGTGCCCCAGTGTGAGCGGCAGCGGGAAGCGCAGCTCCGCGGCCGTGCGTCCCATGACGACGAAGTCGGAGTGGCAGACCCCCGCGGCGGTCATCGCGAGCAGGACCTGACCGGGGCCGGGTACGGGCACAGGCACGTCGACGACCTCGGGCGCGCCCCCGACGGTGCGATACTGGACGGCTTTCATCGTCGGCTCCCAAAGGGGTCGTCACGGGTCGGCGCGCTGCGGATCACGGCGTTCCGCAGCGGTGCGTGGGGAGGCGGGGCGTGGTGTCCCTCCGCCGTGCGGCGGGGGTGCGTGCCGGGCGCCGGGACGCCGCAAAGAAGCGCCAGGAGCGTGCTATCCACCGGGGAGGTGCCGGTCGAGTGTGCGGGCGATGTCGCGGACGGCGAACCCGAAGGCGTCCAGTGCCTCGGACGCCCAGAAGAAGTTATGGATGAAACCGTCGTAGCGCACGGCCTCCGTCACGCCGTCGGCGGCGCGCAGCCGGCCAGCGTACTCCTCGCCCTCGTCGCGCAGCGGATCGTACTCCGCGGTGAGCACCAGGGCGGGCGGCAGGCCGTTCAGGTCACCGGCGTGCAGGGGCGCGGCATAGGGATGGGGGTCGGTGGCCGCGCCGGGTGCGTAGTGCTGCCAGTAGCACAGCAGCATGTCCCGGGTGAGCAGACAGCCGTCGGCGTGCTCCCGGTACGAGGCCGACGTGGAGCCGGCCGCTGGGGCGGTGACCGGATAGATGAGTATCTGGGCGCCGATCCGCGGGCCCCCGCGATCGCGCGCCATCAGGCACACCGCCGCGGCGAGGTTGCCGCCCGCGCTGTCGCCGGCGACCGCCAGCCGGTCCGGGTCGGCCCCCCACTCGGCGGCCCGCGCGCGTATCCCTCGCAGTGCGGCGTAGCAGTCCTCCGCCGGACCGGGGAACTGTGTCTCCGGCGCCAGCCGGTACCCCACGCTGGCGACGACCGCGCCGGTGGCGTTGGCCAGCCTGCGCAAGGGGCGGTCCACCACATCGAGGCCGCCGGTGATCCAGCCGCCGCCGTGGAAGTACACCAGCAGCGGCCTGCGGCCGACGGCGGCCGCAGGCCGGTAGAAACGCACGGGCAGCTGTCCTGCCGCCCCGGGTACGAGAGCGTCGCCCACCCGGGCGACGGGCTCCTGATCGCCCTGCAGGGATATCCAGTCGCCCGTCATCGCGCGCGCCACGGTGAGCGGCACCTCGGTCACCGTCGGCCGCCGCTGTGCTCGGAAGCGGGATATCAATGCCCGCGCCTGCGGGTGTAAGGGCATGGTCGGTCCTCGGCTCTCCGTCGCGTGCGGGGAAGCTAACGGCGGCCGGTCGGGGCCGACCGGAGTCCTGGTCGAGTGCCTGTGGATGAGAATCTCACCGTCCAGCCATGAATGCCTCACTTCTTGGATGTTCGAAAGCCACGCAGAATCAGCAGCGTCATCGCGTGACCACCGGCAGAAGGAAGCACACCGTGGAAATACTGCTGATGGAAAGAATCCGGACGGCCCAGAAGGCGTACGAGACGGCGTCGGCCGACGGGCGGAGAGTTGCCGGAGAAGCCCTTGAGGGGGAGTGTACCGACGCAGTCGTCACGTACTCGGTGTGCTGGCTGCCACCGACGTGCGGCGACAATGCGGAACTCGCCGGGATCTCCTTGCTCTGATGGACAGCAGTGGGGGAAGCGATGTGCGGCCACCGGCTCGAGCCGACCGCACCCTGGTCGGCTTCAGGCCACATCTCCACGCATTGGTGGTACCGGGCGAAGCGACGTACCTGGTCTCCCGCAAGGGAATGACCGCGCTGCCCGGCCGCAGGGCCGAGGTACTGGCCCCGCTGCTGGACGGCAGCCGTACGGTGACCCGCCTGCTGAGCGACGCGCGGCCCTGGCTCAGCCCGGAACAGTGCGGTGAGGCGTTGTGCGAACTGACCGAAGCCGGACTGCTCCGGTACCGCGTGTTCGGGCCGGATGACGACGTCGTTCCCTTCACCCCCGCCGACCGTTTCGGGGAGGCGTACTGGGAACTGGCCGGGACCGACGGCGAGCAGGCGGTGTCCCGCCTCGCCGGATCGACGCTTCTGGTCAGAGCCGTCGGCGAGGTCGCCATCGACGCGGTGGCCGAGGCATGCGGGAACGCGGGGATCGCGGTGGTCACCGAGGGCCGCGCCGATCTGGCGCTGGTCGCCTGCGATGACTACCTCAGGCCTGAACTCACCTCTGTGGACGCGGAGTTGCGGGCACGCGGCGTGCCCTGGCTGCCGGTGAAACTGTGCGGTGTCGAGCCCTGGATCGGCCCGGTCTTCCAGCACCGCGATGGGCCCTGCCTGGCCTGCCTGACGGTCCGGCTGCGGGGCCACCGGCGCTCCGAGTGGCCCTTGCAGCAGCACTTCGGCCTCGACCGCCCGCCGGTCCGGCCCGGCGCGGCCCTGCCGGCCACCGCGCTCATCGCCACCGGTCTGGCCTCTCTGGAGGCCGCCAAGTGGCTTGCGGGAGCCCGGAATCCCGGCCAGGCGGCCGTCTTCACGCTCGACACCACCGACCTCAGCGCCCGCGTCCACCCGGTGACACGGCGGCCGCAGTGCGCCGTGTGCGGCGACCCGGGCCTGGTCGCCGCCCAGGTGATGAGGCCCTTCCGGCCGGTCTCACGGCCGAAGGCCGAGGGGGCGGCCGGCGGGCACCGCGCGCGTACGCCGGAGCAGATCCGGGAGCGGTACGGGCATCTGGTGGACAGTGTGACGGGGATCGTGAAGGACATCCGGCGTGCGCCGGGAGCACCCGATTTCATCGAGAGCTACGTCTCGGGTCCCAATCTCGCGTTCGGTCCCCGGACCCTCGCCGCGCTGCGCGCCGGTCTGCGCACCCTCAGCGGCGGCAAGGGGGTAAGCCCCGCCGAGGCCTGGACGGGGGCGCTCGGCGAGGCCGTGGAGCGGTACAGCGCCACGCGGCACGGGGACGAGCCGGTCGTCGTGGACAGCTACCGGGCGCTGGGAGCCGAGGCCGTGCACCCGAACTCCTGCCAGCTCTACCACGAACGGCAGTTCCGCGAGCGCGACCGCTGGAACGCGGGCGGCTCCCCCTTCCGGTACGTACCGCCGCCCCTGGACGAGACCCGCCCGATGGAGTGGACCCCCGTCTGGTCGCTGACCCGGCGTGCACACCGGTTCCTGCCGACCTCGTTGCTGTACTTTCCCGGCCAGCAGCAGCCCCACGGACAGGGGTTGTGCGCCGACTCCAACGGCACCGCGGCGGGCGGCACCGAGGAGGACGCGCTCGTACAGGGATTCCTGGAGCTCGTGGAACGGGACGCGGTGGCCCTGTGGTGGTACAACCGCACCCGTCAGGCGGCGGTCGAGGTCAGCGCGTTCGACGCGCCGTACCTCGACCGGCTGGTGGCGGCCTACCGGCGGATCGGCCGCGAACTGTGGGCGCTGGACCTCACGTCGGACTTCGGGATCCCCGTGGTGGCGGCGCTCTCCCGGCGCGTCGGCAGGCCCGCGGAGGACATCGTCTTCGGCTTCGGCGCCCACTTCGACCCCGAGATCGCGCTGCGGCGGGCGGTCACCGAAATGGGCCAGCTGCTGCCGGCCGTCGCCGGCGTCCGCGCGGACGGGACCGGTCATCCGCTGCGGGACCCCGCACTGACGGAGTGGTCGAGGCAGGTGACCCCGGCCGACCAGGCCTGGCTGCGGCCCGACCCGCAACAGTCGCCGCGGGCCCCCGCGCACTGGGACTACACCCCTCGCCAGGACCTGCGGGACGACGTCGACGCGATCGTGGAGCTGGTCCGGGCCCGTGGCATGGACCTGTTGGTACTCAACCTCACCCGCCCGGACATCGGCATGCCGGTGATGCGGGTCGTCGTGCCGGGACTGCGCCCGTTCTGGGCCCGGTTGGCGCCGGGCAGACTCTACGACGTGCCGGTCGCGCTGGGCCGGCTGCCGCAGGCCACTTCCTACGGCGATCTCAACCCGGTGCCGCTTTTCGTCTGAAACGGTGCGGGCCGCTCTCGTAATTGCGAACACAACATGAAACTGCACGCCGGCGCCCTACCATCTACGGAAAAGAGGGCCCTCGGCGAGAGAAGGCATGACGAGCCGTGCAGGATCGTACGCCGAACGTCCACGTGTCGCCCGCCCCACGCCTCGCCAAAGGCGTACTCTTCGCCACCCTCACCAGCTTCTTCGTGATCATGCTCCTGAACGCGGTCAACTCCGCGTCCGGACCCGTCGAACTCGCCTGCGCGGCGGCCGCGCTCGCGGTGAGCTTCGTGCTCCAGTTCCGTCACTCCGAACCCGGTGCCTGCCACAGACCGGCACGCGACAGAGTGCTGACGCTCAGTGCTCAATTCATCCTGGCCTACACGCCGATCGCGCTCTTCGAGGTGCAGTGGGGGGCGATGGCGGGATTCCTTGCCGGTTCCCTCCTGCTGCTGGTGCCCGGACGGTACGCGTGGCCGCTGTACGGTGCGGCCGGAGCGAGCATCCTGGTGATCGCGCTGCTCCAGGGACGTGCGGTGACGGAGTCCATCTATCTGGGGCAGTCGACGCTGCTCACCGGCGTGGTCGTGTTCGGGCTCTCCCGCCTCGTGGAGCTGGTCGAGGAACTCAACGAGGCACGGGGGGAGGTGGCCCGGATCGCCGTGATCACGGAGCGCCTGCGGTTCTCCCGCGATCTGCACGACCTGCTGGGGTACAGCCTGTCCGCGATCACCCTCAAGTGCGAGTTGATCGTCCGGCTGGTGCCGGTCCACCCCGAACGGGCTCTCGACGAGCTCAAGGATGTGCTGGTCACATCACGTCAGTCGCTGGCCGACGTGCGCCGGCTGTCGAGCGGCCTGCGCGCCATGTCCCTGGCGCAGGAGGTGACCTCCGCGAAATCCCTGTTGACGGCGGCGGACGTGCGGACCACGGTGGTGGCGGACTTCGATCCGCCCACGCAGGACGTGGACACCGTGCTGGCCGCGGTGCTCCGGGAGGCGGTCACCAATCTGCTGCGGCACAGCAAAGTACGCAACTGCACGATCGAAGTGACCGAGGACGACGGCACGCTGCGGCTGACGGTCGAGAACGACGGCGTGATCCCGTCCTACCGGGACGCGTCGCGGGAGAGCGGCAACGGCCTCGGCAACCTCACCCAGAGACTGGTCGTGGTCCAGGGACGGCTCACCGCCGGGCTGGCCCCCGGCGGCAAGTTCCGGGTACAGGCCGTGATTCCGACACAATCGAACAGTTCGAATAGCTGATAGAATTCTATTTGGGGGAACGGGGGGTTCCGTGATCCGGATCCTGTTGGTGGAAGACATGCACATGGTGCGGGGCGCCTTGGTCGCCCTGCTGAGCCTCCAGCACGACTTCACGGTGGTGGCCGAGATCGGGCGGGGCGACGAGGTACTGCCCACCGCCTTATTGACACTTCCCGACGTCGCCATCATCGACATCTGCCTGCCCGGCCTGGACGGCCTCACCGCGGCCACCCGGCTGCGTGAGCGGATGCCCTCGTGCAAGTCCCTGATCCTCACCAGTATGGGCAAGCCGGGGACGCTGCGCCGGGCCCTGTCGGGCCAGGTGAACGGCTACCTCCTCAAGGACGCCCCGCCCGACCAGCTGGCCCAGGCGGTACGGAAGGTGGCGGCCGGCCAGCGGGTGGTCGACCCCGACCTCGCCCTCTCCGCGTGGGACTGCGCGGAGAGCCCTCTCACCAGCCGCGAGACGGAAGTGCTGAAGCTGGCGACCGACGGCGCGGAGGCACGGGAGATCGCCGCCGCCCTCCACCTCTCCATCGGCACCGTCCGCAACTATTTGACCGTCGTCGTGGCCAAACTCAACGCCCGCAACCGCGTGGACGCCATGCGCATCGCCCAGGACGCGGGCTGGCTCCCCGGCTGACCGGCCCCGGTGGCGCGCACAACGACCGGGGCGCCTACCCCATACCTCGGCTACCTCCGCGCACCTCCCCTCGTACGGTTCCCGCCCTCCGCGGTCCGCCTTCCACCGCCCTCCGACAGCCGGGTCAGCCGCTCGTCAGTGCAGTGTCACCGTCCCGTGTTGCCATGGCCGTATCTCAGCCAAGGGGGCATGCGGTGCAGGGACTTCGACAACTCGCGGCACGGGCGGGCAGGAGACCGGAGGACGCCCGGTACGGGCCGAAGCCGCACGACCGCGACCCCGACCGCTGCTGCGGCCTGCGCACGGTGGCGCTACCGGCGGAAGGGCTGAAGGCGTACGACGCCCGGGCCACGGGGCTGCGGCGTGACCAGTCGCCGCCCCGGGCGCACACCCCGGTGGCGGCCCGGGACGCCCGGCGGCAGAAGGTGAAGGCCGCGCCGATCGCCCGCTGGACCCAGGAGGCCGTAGTGGCATCCGTGGCCGGACACGGCGTACTGACCGATCCGCCTCTGACGAAGGGCTGTCCCTCGATCGGCTGTGCCTCCCGCACCCGCCGGGTGCGGGAGGGCGCGCACGCATGCGCCGGGCACCGGGCGGGTCCGGGAAAGACGGAACGCGGGCCGCACTCATGACGGCGCAGCTCACGGCCACCGTGCAGCACCTCGAAGTGCTGGAGTCCGAAGCGGTGCACATCTTCCGTGAAGTGGCAGGGGAGTTCGAACGCCCGGTCCTGCTCTTCTCCGGCGGCAAGGACTCGATCGTCATGCTGCGCCTGGCGTTGAAGGCGTTCGCCCCCGCCTGCCTCCCCTTCTCGCTGCTGCACGTGGACACCGGCCACAATTTTCCCGAAGTGCTCGACTACCGCGACCGCGTCGTCGCCGAGCACGGCCTGCGGCTGCACGTGGTCTCGGTGCAGGAGTACATCGACCGCGGTGTGCTGCGCGAACGTCCGGACAACTCCCGTAATCCCCTGCAGACGCTCCCGCTGACGGAGACGATCGCCGCGGAGCGGCACGACGCCGTGTTCGGCGGCGGGCGCCGGGACGAGGAGAAGGCCCGCGCGAAGGAGCGGGTGTTCTCCCTGCGGGACGAGTTCGGCGGCTGGGACCCGCGCCGCCAGCGCCCCGAGCTGTGGAACCTCTACAACGGCCGGCACGCTCCCGGCGAGCACGTCCGGGTGTTCCCGCTGTCCAACTGGACCGAGCTCAACGTATGGCAGTACATAGCCCGGCACGCCATAGACGTGCCGGAGATCTACTACGCCCATGAACGCGAGGTGTTCCACCGGGACGGCATGTGGCTCAGCCCAGGTCCCTGGGGCGGGCCGGGGGCGGGTGAGACCGCCGAGAAGCGGATGGTCCGTTTCCGCACGGTCGGCGACATGTCCTGCACCGGAGCCGTTCTCTCGCAGGCGCGCACCGCCGATGCCGTGATCGTCGAGATCACGGCATCGAGACTGACCGAGCGCGGTGCGACCCGGGCCGACGACCGCGTCTCCGAGGCCGCGATGGAGGACCGCAAGCGCGAGGGGTACTTCTGATGACGCCGGACACCGGAACCGTCCCCGCGGCGGCTGGACTGCTCCGCTTCGCCACCGCCGGCTCCGTCGACGACGGCAAGTCGACGCTGGTCGGACGGCTGCTGCACGATTCCAAGTCGGTGCCGACGGACCAGTTGCAGGCCGTCGAACGCGTCTCCAAGGAGCGCGGCCAGGACACACCGGACCTGGCCCTGCTCACCGACGGTCTGCGGGCGGAGCGCGAGCAGGGCATCACCATCGACGTCGCCTACCGCTACTTCAGCACCGCCCGCCGCGGGTTCATCCTCGCGGACACCCCAGGCCACGTGCAGTACACCCGCAACATGGTGACGGGCGCGTCCACCGCCGAGCTGGCGATCATCCTGGTGGACGCGCGCAACGGCGTACTGGAGCAGACCCGCCGGCACACCGCCGTCGCCGCGCTGCTGCGCGTGCCCCATGTGCTCCTCGCGGTCAACAAGATGGATCTGGCCGGCTACTCCGAGCGCGTATTCGCCTCCGTCGCACGGGAGTTCACGGCGTGCGCGGAGACACTGGGGATCGACGAGGTCACGGTGATCCCGGTGTCCGCGCTGCGGGGGGACAACGTGGTCAGAGCCTCCGCCCACATGGACTGGTACGGCGGTCCCACCGTGCTGGAGCACCTGGAGACCGTCCCGGTCCGCTCCGACCCCGCGGATCTGGCGGCGCGCTTTCCCGTGCAGTACGTCATCCGGCCGCAGAGCCCGCTGTTCCCCGGCCACCGGACGTACGCGGGGCAGATCGCCTCCGGCATCCTGCGCACCGGCCTGCGTGTGACCGTGCTGCCCTCGGGGCGCTCGTCCGTCATCACCGGCATCGACCTGCTGGGCGAGCAGGTCCACGAGGCCCGCGCCCCGCTGTCGGTGGCGCTGACGCTCGCCGACGACCTCGACGTCTCCCGGGGAGACCTCATCGTCCCGGCCGCGGACCCCCCGCCGCTCACCCGGAACATCGACGCCACCGTCTGCCATCTCGCCGACCGTCCGCTGCGGGCCGGCGCGCCGATCCTGCTCAAGCACACCACGCGCACCGTGCAGGCCGTGGTCGAGGAGATCCCGTACCGCTACGCACTGGACGGCACCGCGCCCCATCCGCTGCCGGGGCGCCTGACCGCCAACGACATCGGCCGCGTCGTGCTGCGCACCGCCGAGCCGCTGGCCGTCGACCCGTACGCCGAGAACCGGGGTACCGGCTGCTTCCTGCTCCTCGACCCCGCCGACGGGACCACGCTCGCCGCCGGCATGGCCGGCGAGTCCTTCACCGCACGGGGCGTCGGGAGCGACCGGGGGGACGTTCCGTGAGACACCGTGTGCCCGCCGCCCTGCCCGGCGTCCGTCAGGACCCAGCCACTTCGGAGGTGACGAGGATGACGATGACCACCGCCCTCAGCCCGGCGCCGCGGAGACCGAGGCCGGGTTCGCCGCGCGGCTCGGCCACGTCTCGAAGTCGTTTCGCAACGGTCCCCTCGTCGGCCTGGGCCAGTTGCTGGAGAACGGCCGCGACTCCAGCAGCATGCCGACGGTGTTCTTCGCGATCCTCCTGATCCTGCTGGTGGGCATCGCCATCGATCTGCTGGTCCTCAGCCCGCTGGAGCGTCATGTGCTGCGCGGCCGCGGTCTGCTGACGAGAAGCTGAGCGGGCTGCCGCCGTCCCCTCCTGGTCTTCGCCCACCGCAGCCGCGATCCGCGGCACGCGGTGAGTGTTCACGCGCTGCTCGCAGCCGTGCGGGAGCTGCCAGGCACCCGGGACGCCCTCCGTGCGCTGCGCGCCGACGGCGTACCGCACGTGGCCGTCGCTCCTGTGCCGTCGCCCCGGCCGCCTGCACGCGCGGATCGCGGCGGATGCCGCGCAAGCAGACCTCCTCCACCCGGTCCCGGGCGCGGCGCCGGAGCTCTTACGGCCGCTGCTCCACCGGGCGCGCGCGGCTGTGGCAGCGTCCGACCAGGACTTGAGCGGCGAACGAGAATGCGGTGCAACTCTCCCGGCATGAATTTCACTGTTCTTGGATCGATCGGTACCGTCGTCGAGGGGCGCTTCGTCGCCATCACCGGGGCACGGCAGCGGATTTTGCTGACGACCCTCCTGCTCACCGCCGGCCGGCTGCTGCCGAGCGAGCAGCTCTACTCCGAACTGTGGGGCGAGGACCCACCGGAGTCGGTCGAAAACGCCCTGCAGGCCCACGTGTCCCGGCTGCGGCGCACGCTGCGGCTGCACGCGGGCGAGAAAATGCAGCCGCCGCCGCTCATCGGCGGTCCCTCCGGGTACCAGCTCCTGGTGGCGCCCATGGACGTGGACGTCCATGTGTTCCGGGAGAGACTGGCGCAGGCCCGTACCGCCGTCCAGCAGGACCCGTCCATGTCCAGGGACCTGCTGGAGGCGGTGCTCGCCCTCTGGCGGGGGCCGCTGCCGCAGGAGCTGGCCGCCAGCCCGCTGTGCCGCAGCGCGGCCGTGCAGCTGGAGGAGGAGTATCTGACGGCTCAGGAGTCCCGGCTGGAGCTGGAGCTGCGGTACGGGGCGCCCGCCGACGTGATCAGCGAGCTGCGCCGGTTCGGCATGATGCACCCCTGGCGGGAGCGGATCACCGAGCTGCTGATGCTGGCGCTCTACCGGACCGGCCGGCAGGCCGAGGCCGTCGAGACGTACAACGCGATGCGCGCCAGGCTCGTCGGCGAACTCGGCATCGAGCCCTCGCTCCGGCTGCGGGAGCTGTTCCGGCAGATACTCAACCAGGCACCCGCGCTGGAGCCCCTCCGGGGCATGGCGCTCAGTCTGGACGAGTGACCGAGACCTCCGCCGCCGCGGGGGCAGCCGGCGCGGGCGCCGTCCGCCCGTCGCCGTCCAGCCCGGCGAGCCTTCGGTAGGTCTCGGGCCTGGCGGTGCGCAGCCACCACGCGTAGCCCGCGCCGGACAGCGCGAGGGCGGGAAGGGTCCAGGGCAGCGCTCCCACCACCGCGGAGTCGGTTCCGGTGAGCAGCGTGTAGTTGCCGAGGATCAGCCAGACCGTGGCGGTCAGGCCCACCAGGGCGAGCAGCGGGGCCACCAGCCTCTGCCCGAGTCCGACGCCGTCGTCTGCGCCGTGCCGCAGCAGCCCGATCACGGAGAGCGCCGCGGCCGCCTGCAGCACGATGATGCCCAGGGTGCCGAGCCCGAGCATGCTGGTCGTCATGTCGGCGTACGGGTCCAGGCCCGCGAGGGCGAACACGGCCACCGCGGCCACGTCGAGCGCGGCCTGGACCGCACTCGCCCGGTGCGGGGACGCGTACCTGGGGTGGCGGGCGGACAGCGAGGCGGGCAGCAGGCCGTCCGCGGCCAGCACCTGGGTGTAGCGGTTGGCGGCGCTGTGCAGGGCGAGCATCGCGGCGAAGAGGCTGGTGCACAGCAGCACCTCGAGGACGATCCGCCCGACGGTGCCCAGGTAGTCCTGGGCCAGGACGAAGAACAGGTTCCCCAGTTGTTCGTTCGCCGTCGCGCGGACCTTCCCGGCGCCGATGGCTCCCACGGCCAGCCAGCTGGTCAGGGCGTAGAAGAGCGAGATGAGCAGCACGGCGGCGTAGGTGGCCCGGACCACGTTGCGGCGCGGGTGCTTCGCCTCGCCGCCGTAGAGCGCGGCGGACTCGAAGCCGATGAAGGAAACGAACGCGAACATCAGGGCGATCCCGAGCCCGGTCCCCGTCGCCTGGTGCCCGAACGACGCCGCGGGCAGCGCGCTGCTGCCGTGCCGGGCGAGCACGGCGACGTCCAGAACCAGCAGAACGCCGGTCTCGCCCACCATGAGCAGGGCGAGCAGCCGGGCGCTCACGGTGATCTCCCGGCGGCCGAGCACGGCGACCAGCGCCACCCCGGCCAACGCGCACACCTCCCACCGCACGTGGATGCCGTGGGAGGCGAGCACGAGACGGGTGAAGTAGCCCTGGGCGCCGACGAGTCCGATGGTGGCGGCGTTGTAGGAAAGCACGGCGACATATCCGCCGGCCACGGCGGCCGGTCTGCCGAGCCCGTCGGCGATGGAGGCGTAGAACCCGCCGTTGCCCCCGGTGCGGCGGACGCTGACCGCGTAACCGACGGCGAAGCACAGCAGGATCAGCCCGGCGAAGGCGAACGCGGCGGGGACGCCGGCGCCGTTGCCCGCCGCGAAGGCCAGCGGGACGGTGCCCACCATCGCGGAGAGCGGGGCGGCCGCGGCGACGATCACGAAGACGATGTGCCAGGTGGTCAGGTGTCTGACAGGGGTGGTGGACGGGTGCTGTCGCATGGTCGGCTCCGGGGAGATGGGCCTGGTCGGATCAGGTCGCGGCGAAGGCGAGCACGGCGTTCTGGCCGCCGAAGCCGAAGGAGTTGGACACCGCCAGCGGGATGTCGAGCGGGACGGACGCGGTGGCGGCGTTGATGTGGATCTTCGGGTCGAGCGTGGCCAGGCCCGCGGTGGGAGGCACCAGGGAGTGTTCGACGCTCAGGACGGTGAAGGCGGCCTCCACGGCGCCGGCGGCGCCCAGCAGATGGCCGGTGACGCCTTTGGTGGACGTGACGAGCGGCGCGTGCGGCAGTACCCGGCACAGGACCTGCGCCTCCACCAGGTCGTTGAGCCGCGTCGACGTGCCGTGGGCGTTGACGTGCCGGACGTCCTGCGGCCCGGCGCCCGCGTCGGCGAGCGCGGTGCGCAGGGCGGCCTCGGCGCCGGCTCCTTCGGGGTGCGGGGAGGTCATGTGATGGGCGTCCGCGCTCAGGGCGTGGCCGGCGAGCAGGGCGTGTGCGCGGGCGCCGCGGGCGCGGGCGTCGCGGGCGCGCTCCAGTACGAGAACGCCGCTGCCCTCGCCTGCCACGAAGCCGTCCCGGTCGATGTCGAACGGCCGGGAGGCGCGGGCCGGATCACCGGCGCACCGGGAGAGGGCGCCCATCTGAGCGAATCCCGCCATCACCAGCGGAGTGATCATGGCCTCGCTGCCGCCGGCCAGCGCGATGTCGCAGCGGTCGAGCAGCAGCAGGTCGCGGGCGATGCCGATGGCCGTGGCACCGGAGGCGCAGGCGGTGGCGACCACCAGATTGGGCCCGGTGGCGCCGAGTTCGATGGAGGTCTGCCCGGCCAGCATGTTGGGCAGTTGCATGGGCAGCAGCAGGGGCGAGACCCGGGCGGGGCCGTGGCGGAGCAGCACCTGGTGCTGTGCCTCCACGGTCTCGGGGCCGCCGTCTGCGCAGCCGAGAACCACGGCCACCCTGGCCCCGTCCCAGCTCGCCGGGTCGAGGCCCGCGTCCGCCACCGCCTCCGTGGCGGCGACCAGGGCGAACTGCGTGAATCTGTCGAGCCGGTGGGCCTTGCGGCCACCGAGCAGCGCCTCTCCGTCGAAGCCTGGCACCCGGCAGGTGACGCCCGTGTCGCTCGGGGGCAGCGCCGGGTCCAGGGCGGCGGCGGGCCGGCCGGCACACACCGCGCGCCAGCTGGCCTCCGTGCCGATGCCGCCGGGTGTGACCAGCCCGATGCCGGTGACGGCGATGCCTGGCGCGGTCCGGCGCGCGGGGGCGGCCGAGCGCTTCACACGCCCGCCCGCCGGCTCTCGATCAACTCGACCATGGCGCCGAAGGACTCGGTCGCCATCAGGTCGTCGTCGCTGACGTGGATGCCCAGTTCCTGTTCCAGCAGCATGGCGAGTTCGACCAGGGCGAGCGAGTCGAGTTCGATGTCCTCCCTGGTCGCGGTGGGGGTGATCCTGGCCGGGTCCACCTTGAGCTTGCTGACGAGCATTTCCTTGACGGTCTCGAACATGACTGTCCTCCTTGACGGTGCTACGGAGTGCGCGGATCGGTCACGGGGCCCAGCCGCGGCCAGGACAGCGTCGCCGCGCCCCAGGCCAGACCGCCGCCGAATGCGGTGAGGAGCACCCGGTGGCCGGCCCGCAGGCGGCCGCTGGCGGCCGTGTCCGCGAGCAGCAGCGGTATGGACGCGCCGCCGGTGTTTCCCATGTAGGCGATGTTGGACAGCTGCCGTTCGGCCGGTACGCCGAGCCGTTCGGCCACGGCTTCGAGAATGCGGGCGTTGGCCTGGTGGGCGGCGAGCCGGTCGACCTGTGCGGTGGTCCAGCCCGCCCGCTCGACCGCCTGCCGGCTGGCCGCGGTCATCCGCTCGACGGCGTGCCGGTAGGTGTCCCGGCCGCGCATCTGGAAGTACTGCTCGCCCGGGGCCGCCGGCCGGCCCGAGGCCCGCTGCCGGGAGCCGCCGGCCGGAACCTCGATGAGGTCGCTGTGGTCGCCGTCGCTGCCCAGCACCATCGGCCCCAGGGCACCCGGTTCCGCCGGGTCGCCGACGCGGAGCACCACCGCCCCCGCGCCGTCACCGAAGATCACCGCCGTGCTCCGGTCCTGCGGGTCGATGATCGTCGTGAAGGCCTCGGCGGCGATCACCAGGGCCCGGTCGGCGGTGCCGGAGGCGATCAGTCCCGCGGCGGTGGCCAGCGCGTAGAGGAAGCCGCTGCACACGGCCGCCACGTCGAAGGCGGGGACCGTGCCGACCCCGAGCCGCGCGGCCACCTCGGGGGCCGTCGCGGGGCAGGGGCGGTCCGGGGTCGTGGTGGCCAGGACCACCACGTCCACCGCGGCTTCGTCCGCGGACTTGAGCGCCCGGTGGCCGGCCTCCACGGCCAGGTCCGAGGTGGCGGCGCCCGATGAGATCATGCGCCGGGCCCGGATGCCGGTCCGGCTGTGGATCCAGGCGTCGGTCGTGTCGAGCCGTTCGCTCAGATCGTCGTTGGTGACGAGGCGTTCGGGCACGTAGCCGCCCAGACCGCAGACGACCGACGCCCTCATCGCTGCTGTCCGGCGGCGATGCCGGCGGGGATGCCCATGTAGGCCATGCGCGTGGCGGCCATCTCGTCCGTCCACGCCTCGGCCATGTCGTAGCGCTGTGCGGGCGTGGTGTCGAGCATGCGCACGCCCGGCCAGATCTCGTAGTCCCCGATCAGCTCCGCGTGCGCGAGCATGCCCTCCTGGAAGAGCTCCTCCCGGTGCAGCACGAACGGTCGGTCCGGCAGCCGGTCCCACAGTTCCCGGCCGGACCGGAGGATCTCCGCCAGCCGCGGCAGGTACTGCGGATGGGCGCTCAGGTGGTCCTTGAGGATGGTGGCGGCGACCGTCAGGTGGCGGATCTCGTCGATCGCGGCGCCGCGGGAGATCTCGCCGGTCGCCGGGGAGAGGGGGGTCCACTTGCGCTCGCTCAGTTCGGCCGCGGGCGCCAGTACGCCCTCGATGACGATGGCGAAGACGGCGACGCCGCCGGCGAAGTCGGCCTGTTCCCGGACGATGTTCCGGGTGAAGTCCACGACGGGGTCGAGGATCTGCCGCCGGTAGTCGGCGGCGAGCTCCGCGATGTCCCCGACCAGGGTGGCCGCGGGCATGCCCAGTTCGACCAGGTGGTCGCGGAACACCCGGGCGTGCCGCGCCTCGTCGATCAGCTGGGTGGCGTAGAACTCCATCTCGGGGATGCCGGGGGCGATGGCGACGTAGTCGGACAGCAGCCGGGTGGCGAGTTCCTCCGCCAGACCACGGAAGCCGAACTCCAGGATCAGCGCCTCGCGCAGCGGCCCCGGCTCGCGCAGGAACTGGGGCACCGCCGCCTCGGGCGCGTGGCCCGTGACTCCCCGGCCGCGGAGTGTGCCCTGCGCGACCTGGGTGATCCAGTACGGCAGGTCGCACTCCGCGGGGCCCAGGGTGAGTTCCATCGCCCCGTCGAGCAGGCCGGGTGCGTCGTCCCAGTCGGCCTCGCGGGCCACTCGCCCGATGTCCTGTTCCGTGGTCATGGGGTGGAACCGTCCTTTCCGGTCAGGGTGCGCAGGTCGCCTGCGAAGCTCAGCAGCGGATCGCCGGATGCGGTGTCGCACTCGACGACCCGCCCCAGGAGGACTTCGTGGTCGCCGACGACGAACCGGCCGGCGCCCCGGCAGCTGTAGTGCGCCAGCGTCCCTTCGAGCAGCGGTGCGGCGGTCAGCGGGTCCGGCCGCCAGGCGAGCCCCGCGAACTGCCCGACGCCCGGCGGGCGGCGGCTGTCCGCGAACCACCGGGCCAGCTCCGCCTGGCCGCCGCCCAGCACGTTGACCGAGAACCAGCCTGCTGCGATGGCCAGTTCACCAAGGACCGACCCGGCGCGCAGACTCGTACCGAGGATGAGCGGCCTCGTGGACACCAGGGTGGTGGTCGAGGCCGTGGTGCCGTGCACACGACTGTCGTGACGTACCGTCAGGATGCTGACCGGCCCGGCCAGCCGGCGTACGGCGGAGGTGCGAGCGCCCGTCACTGCGCGGCTTCCGGCTGCCGGCCCGGGGCGGCGGCAGTGGCGGGAAGGTGTCCGACGGGAACCGGGGAGCCGGTGTGGCCGGCCGGCCGGGGCCGCGGCACGCCGAGGTCGTCGAGCAGCCGCAGGTATCCCGGCTGCCGGACCGGCTCGAAGGGCAGCGAGAAGGGCTTGAGGAAGTTCCCGAACAGCCCTCGGTCGCCGAAGAGATGGAACGGCAGCACCAGCAGCGCCCACTCCGGCCCGATGAGCCACCACCACAGCGCGGCGACGGCCCCCTGCGTGATGAGGCTGTGCATGACGTTGTAGAGGACGTAGTACGCCTTCGCGATCGGCCGGCCGCCCGCCCGCTTGAAGGCGATGGCTCCGGGGATATAGCCGATCAGGTCGATGTAGAGGAAGAGGGCGATGGCGGGCAACCAGCGGATCTCTCCCGCGTGGGCGACGATCAAGCCGGTGGTCACCGCGAGCCCCACCAGGTACTCGGCGCGGTGCAGGGAGAACGTCCGCGGTGTCTCGAAGGGGTTGGCCTGGTCCATGACTCACTCCTATGCGGTGGCGGGCAGGCCCGCGGCAGAGATCACCGGGGCGCCCGGATCGGGTTCGCCGACGAGCCGGACGCGGGCGAACTGGCCCGTCACGGCCCAGGCGACGGTCTCCTTGATGACCCGCTCGGCGATCGGGTCGAGGATGCCTTCGAGGCTGGTGATGCCGAAGTCGAAGTCGCAGCCGAAGCTCACGGCGACGTCGTCGCCCTGTGCGGTGAGCAGCCACCGGCCGGAGAACGTGTCGAAGTCGCCGTCCGTCTGCTCGAAATGGACCTCGCCCCGCTCCGGCACGAACCGCTCGGCCTCGGTCCAGCGCAGCAGGCCGCTGCGGAAGTGCAGCTCCCAGCTGGAGGAGCCGGTCCGACCGGGGCGGCCCTCGTGCACGGTGGTGGACTCCACGTGCGGCGCGAGCTCGGCGTAGCGCTCCCACTGCACGATCCGTTCGAAGACGTCCGCGAGCCGCTCGCCGTACACCATCGCGTCCAGTTGCACATGTCGCATGTCAGCTACCGCCTTCCGGCATGGTGGCCGCCTGTCGGACGAGGTCCCTGGTGGCCTTGTCGAACGAGTCGAGGAGGAAGCGTTCGTCCGCCTCGGTGAGCACGGCGGGCGGGGTGAAACGCACCACCGAGTTGCCGTTCATGGAGTGGTTGGCCACCACCCCGTGGTTGAAGAGTTCGATGAGGAGCTCGCCCGCGAGTCCCGGCTCGGCCAGCTCCACGCCGATGAGCAGCCCGCGGCCGCGGACTTCGGTGACCAGGCCGGGCAGATTGCGCCGGGCGATCCTGGTGATCTCCGGCAGCAGCCGGGCGCCGATATCCCGGGCCCGGGTGACCAGCCGCTCCTCCTGCATGACCTGGATCGCCGCCTGGACACCGGCCATGAGAAGCGGCTGGCCGGAGAACGTTCCCGTGTGCACGTAAGGGTCCTTGTCGAAGGGGCGGAAGGCCTTGTCGGTGGCGATCGCCGCCGATACCGGGACCACGCCCCCGCCGAGGGCTTTGCCGACGAGCAGCACATCGGGGCGGATGTCCTCGATGTCGGCCCCCCACCACTCCCCCAACCGGCCCATGCCCGTCTGCACCTCGTCCAGAAGGAGGAAGCCCTCGTACTCCCGGACCAGTTCCTCGACCTGCTTGAGGTAGCCCTGGGGAGGCAGGACGACACCGCCCTCGCCCTGGACCGGCTCGATGATGACGCAGTCCTCGCCGGGGTGTGCGGACAGCTCGGCGCGGAGCGCCTCGGGGTCCCCGTAGGGGAGATGGACGACGTCGGCGAGGAGCGGGCGGAAGGGGTCCTGGTACACGGCCTTGGCGGTGGCCGACAGCGCGCCCATGGTCTTGCCGTGGTAGCCGCCGCGCATCGAGACGATCCTCCGGCGCCCCGCGGCGCGGGCGAGTTTGAGGCCGGTCTCCACGGCCTCGGCGCCGGAGAGGGAGAAGTGCACCCGTTCCAGCCCGCGCGGGGCAATACTGGCCAGCGCCTCGGCGGCGCGGGCGACGGTCGGCTCCAGCAGGATCCGTGTGGCGACGGGGTGGGTGTTCAGCTGGCGCTGGACGGCTTCGACGACCCGCGGGTGCCGGGCGCCCATGATGAAGACGCCGTAGCCGCCGCAGTTGAGGAACTTCTCTCCGTCGCTGGTGGTGAGCCAGGAGCCGGAGGATTCCACCTCCATGTGGCTGCCGAAGAGTTCGGCCAGGGTGGCGCGGCCCTTACTGAGCCTGGCCCGGTACAGCGCCAGGATGTCCGCCTCGTTGTCCGGCGCCGCGCCCGTGGCGGTGTCCCCGGACGAGTGGCTGGTGATGGTCATGGGCCTCCTTCAGGACAGTTCGAGCGGGCCGCCGTCGACGTACTGCACCAGGGCAGCGGCGCTGCTGGCCCGCGACGGCGGGTGGAAGGCGAGAGGACGCACGGAGGCGGCGAGGCGGGCGTGGTCCCCGGAGCGGATGAAGTCCATGCCGCCGAGGAGTTCGAGCGCCTGGCCGGTGGCACGGACCAGGCCCGACTGAGCGGCGAACCGGGCGATGAGCACCGCGGCGACCGCCGCGTCCCCGGCCAGCCCGTCGCGGATCGCCCGCGCCGTGCCCACCAGCAGTTCGAACGCCGACTCCGTCTGGATCACGATGTCGGCCCGTTCCTCGGGGCTGCCCCGGCCGCTGGACAGCAGCTCCTCGGTCAGCCCCGCGGCGGCCCCCGCGTATCCGGCGGAGATGAGCAGCTCGAACCAGATGAACCCGGCGGTCTGCAGATCGTCGAGCCGGTGCGGGTCCTCGGCCGTGGTCCGCACCACGAGTTCGTCGGGGACTATGACGTTCTCCAGCCGCACCTCGTCGCTCTGGGCGGCGGCGAGGATGTCGCTCCCCCAGAACGGATGCACCGACAGCCCCGGCGTCGCGGCCGGCACCAGGGCCAGGGCCAGTTCCGGCCGGCCGTCCCGGCCGGGCACCGCGATGCTCGCCGTGAGCACACTCATCGAGCGGGAGAGGCTGCACGGCTTCTTCGCGCCGTTCAGACGGAAGCCGCCGGGGACCGGCTCGGCGGTGACCGAGGGGGTCAGGATGTTCTGCTGGGTCCTGCCCTCGGCCCAGCCCGACGCCAGCAACCGCTGCTCGGACACCACGCTGGCGAGCAGTTCCAGTTGGGCGGGGGTGAGCCGGTCGGCCTCGGCCGCCAGCGCGTAGAGCGTGGCCACGGTGAAGTGATGCATGGTCACCGCTGCGGCGAGAGAGGGCGAGAGCGAGCCCAGGCCGCGCTGCACCTGGACCGCCTCCACGAGGGAGGCGCCGTGCCCGTCGTACTCCTTGGGCACCAGCAGTCCGGCGCCGTGATGAGCCCGGAAGAGATCGATGACCGGGCTGTCCGGGGCCTCCCGCTCGGCGTAGGGGATATCAGCGAGGGCTTTCACCAGCCCGGGATGGTAGCGCTCAACCATGTCACGCGCTGTGTCGAGGCTGCGCACAAGAATTGCACCTCCAGTAATTCCACCGGTGGAACCGGCACGTCAGTCGCCGAACACCGCTGTGCGCGGGCTGACGTCGTGGGCGATGCTCACACCTTGAAGGTGCGAGGTCTTGAGCATCGGATAGTTGGCCTCGCCGAAAGCCCCGCCGGTCAGGCCGGTGCCACCGTGGCTGGGCAGATAGGGCAGAAAGCCGATGTGGGAATCGTTCACCTTCAGCAGGCCGCCGTTCACGACCCGTTGCACGAAGGTGTCGATGACGCCGGAGTCGCGAGCCCAGAACGAGTTGCGCAGTCCGTATTCATTGGTATTGACGAAATCGATGAAACTGTCCAGAAGTTTATCGTCGTCGGCGGTTTCGGGGACGATGACGGGAATCAGCGGGAAGAAGGTCTCGTGCCGAACGATCTCGTGGCTGCGCGCTCCGCTCAGCCCGTTCACCCGGACCACCGTGGGCTGCAGGAAGACGCCGGTCTCGGAGGGGGTGCCGTCGATCTCGGTGCGTCGACCACCGGTGACGAGTTCCGCGCCGGCGTCCAGGGACTGGCGGAGCAGGGCGAAGAATTTCTCGCTGCGCCGGACCGGGGAGAGCAGCACGTCCTCGTCCTCGGGATAGCCGGGGCGCACGGCCTCGGCCCGCCGCTTGACCTCGGCGATCAGTTCGTCCGCCCGGTCGGGGTGGACGAGCACCCAGTTCGGCACCATGCAGATCTGCCCGGAGCCGTAGAAGGCCTCGGCGATGGCCTCGGCCGCGTACGGGATGTCCGCGTCCCGCCAGACGACGACACCGTCGTTGCCGGCCAGTTCGAGGATCGGTTTCTTGCCCTGGGCCACGCAACGCTGCTGGAAGCGCAGACCTTCCTCGGTGCCGCCGATGTAGAAGATGTCCTGGATCAGCGGGCTCTGCAGCCAAAGGTCGATCGTCTGACCCGGGTTGCTGCACACCGCGTTCAGCGTGCCGGGCGGGGCGCCCACCTCGTCCAGCAGCGGGGCGATGAGCTCGCGCAGGACGAACATCGTGCTCAGCGCGATGGACCGGGGTGCCCGTACCACCACCGCGTTCCCGGCCATCAGCGCCAGTACGGACAGGGCCGCGCTGGGGGCGGGCGCGTTCTGCGGCGGATTGAACGCCACGACGCCGTCCGGCTGCCGGCGCACGATGAGACGCCGCCCGCCGTGCCGGAACTCCGTGTGCATCCGCTCCTGGTACCAGCCCAGGCTCTCCTCGCTGAACACCTGCAACAGACAGCTGAGCTCCCAGCGGGCCAGCTTCAGCGGGTGCGCCTCCGCGGTGAGGAGCTCCAGGAACTCCTCCTGGCGGCGCAGGAGTTCCTCCCGGAAGCGCACACCCAGCCGCATGCGCCGCTCCAGCGGGACCGCGGCCCAGGCCGGCGCCGCCGCCGCGGCGGCCTGGGTGGCCAGGTCGATGGCGGTGTCACCCGCCACCGCGCACCGGCCGACAACGTACGGGTGGTTGGCCGCGTCGGACCGCTCGTCCTGCTCCAGGGACCGCTTGAGCCGGACGCTGGTGAAGACGTCCTCCAGGAGGGAGCGGGCACTGACCGTGTACACCCAGCCTGTGCCTTCGACGTCCTTGCCGCCGATGTAGAGCTTGTAGTTGCGCAACGGCTTCTCACGGCCCTCGACCATCGTCAGCCTTCCATTCGACCGCCTCGAAATTTGGTGAACAACTGCATCCTGGCGACGAGGTCTGACTGCGGACTGACCCACTGCTGACACACACGGAAAAGCAGGAAAGCGGTCACGGAAAAATTCTCCGTGACCGCTTCTCGTATTACCGTGTGATTCTTGCGGAGAGGGCAGGATTCGAACCTGCGCGGGCGGCGAACCACCCGACCAAACCATGGGTCCGGCCCCCGATAAGCCTCTCCGGGCACCTCTCCTCGTGTCCGTCCGGAACGCTTCCCGGTCTCGGTCACAAACATGACTCTGCAGTGTCGGGCTGACTCGGCGCTGATATCCGACTGACACCGTAGGGACGCGGAAAAGGCTCTATCGAGGCTCCAGCGGGCAGTGCTTCACTCCTCCCCGTCCGCCGGAACCGACCAGTGGAAAGCGAGTGAGGCCGTATGACTACGGCAGCCACCCGAGAGGCGTCGTCCGACGTCATTCTCGAGGCCATCAGAAAACACACCCAGGCCGGGAACCCCAGCTCGTTCCTGGCGATGAACACCGGCAACGAGCTCTTCACCCTCCCCGACACCGACGGGATCGTGGTGTACCGGCGGGCCGCCCGCCATCTGGTGCAGTTCGGCGGCCCCTTCGCGGCACCCGACAGCTGTGAACGCCTGCTCACCGCCTTCGACCGGTACGCCCGGGAGCAGGAACTGCGGGTGGTGGCCGTACAGCTCCAGCGCGCCGACGCCGAGATCTACGCGCGCATGGGGTGGACCGTCAACCAGATGGGTGCCTCGTGGGCCGTCGGCCTCGCGGACTTCACGCTGCGCGGCACCCGGTTCATGCAGTTGCGCAACAAGATCTCCCGGGCGTTCCGCAACGGCCTCCAGGTGCGGGAGACCGACATCGGGGACGTGCGGGAGGCGCTGGCCGCAATCGACGCCGGCTGGCTCGCCGACAAGGGCGAGCACGCCCGGCCGCTGGAATTCCTCGTCGGCCAGACCGGAGGGGCCGCCCAGCGGCACCGCAGGCTCTTCGTCGGAACGATCGACGGCGCGCCGGTCGGCTACATCTCGTACTCGCCTGTCCTCGGCGCCCGGGCGGGCTGGATGCACGATCTGAGCCGACGTCTGCCCGGCGGCTCCCCCGGGGTGATGGAAGCCATCAACAGCACCGCCATCGAGGTCTTCCGCGCCGAGGGCGTGCCGTGGCTGCACTTCGGTTTCACCCCGTTCACGGGCCTGGACCCGGCGCACGAACTGCCTTGCCACAGCCCGGCCTTCGCCTGGCTGATGAGCTTTCTGTGGGAACACGGCGAGGACCTGTACCCCGCCCGCACGCAGCTCGCGTACAAGGAGAAGTGGGGTCCTGATGTGATGCTGCCGGAGTACGTCGCCTTCCGCGGCCAGGCGTCGCCTGTCTCCTTCGCCCACATCTTCCGCGCCTGCAATGCCTTCTGAGTCCGCGTCTTCGAGGAGGACCCCATGCCGGAACAGCAGTCCACAGCAGAACTCCAGGAGGCCCTGGTGGCGTCGCTCCTGGCCGTCATCGGCGCCCCGGACGACGAGGACGCGGCCGCCGCGGCGGACGCCGCGCTCAACGATCTGGACGCTGTGCTCGGTGCCGCCGGCTGACGGCGGCGGGCGCCGTCCCGCGGGGCTGCCGCACGTGATCTCCCGTGTCACGCCGGCCTGGCGTGCACCCGCACGTCGTCAGGTACGTACAGCCGTTCGTCGCCGGACAGCAGCGACTGGTGCAGCCTGCGCAGCCGTTCGGAGGGCTCCAGCCCCAGCTCGCGGTCGAGCGTCGTACGCAGCTTCTGGTACGTCTCCAGCGCCTGCCACACCCGGCCCGCCCGGTACAGCGCGATCATCAGCTGCTCGTACAGCCGTTCGTGCAGCGGGTACCGGGCGGCGAGCACGGTGAGTTCGCCGAGCACCTCCGCGTGCCGGCCCAGCCGCAGTTCGGCGGCGACGCGGCACTCGACCACGCCCAGCCGCGCCTCGTTCAGCCGCAGCACCTCGATCTCCAGCAGCGGCCCCGCCACGACATCCACCAGGGCCGGTCCACGCCACAGCTGAAGTGCCCGGCCCATCAGCCGGGACGCGGACTCGTCGTCCCCCGCGTGGACAGCGGCCCGGCCGGCGATCATGAGGTGCTCGTGTTCGTGCACGTCCACCTCGCCCGGCTGGGCGTTGAGTTGGTAGCCGCCGTGCGCGGTCTCCAGGATCTCCTTGGCGGACAGCACCTCGTCACGGCCGAGCGCACGGTCGATGCCCCGGCGCAGATGAAGAACGTAGGTCTGGAGCGTGGTCATGGCGCTGCGCGGCGGGTGCTCCCCCCACAGCTCCTCGATGAGCGAGGGAACCGGGACCACCTGACCCGCTTGCAGGGCTAACAGGGCCAGGACTTGGCGGGGCTTGGCCGCGGACGGGGCGAAGGATCCACAGCGTTCATGTGCGGTCATCGCCCCCAGTAGTTTGATCTCCACCGAATCAACTCCTCAGGCAGGCATATGGCTCCGGCACGGTGTACCGGTGGCTGGGCCAAGCGTCACAGGGCGTGGAAGGCCGGGACAGCGACCGACTCATGCCGAATGCGGGAAGATTTCCCGGCCATGGCCTGAGAAATTCATACCTCAGCGCTGGAGATCTCCTGCAACGGCTGGAGGCGGCCGCTGAGGAACATGCCGCGCACGGCGGACCGGGAGAGCCGGCCGCGGAAGTTGCGGCGCACGGTGCCCGGCCGCACGAGCACCACCGTGCCGGGTCCCACCTCGAACTCCGTGGTGATCCGGCGGAGCAGCCCGCTGCCCAGTCCCCACAGGTCCACATCGTGGCCCAACCCGTCGCGCACCTCCTGCACCACGACCAACCGGTCCCTGCCCGGTGCGAACGGGACGCCGAACGCGGCCCCGTGCAGGCACAGTTCGCTGCTCTCCCGGACGGAGCGTTCGACGTCCTCCGGGTGCACCAGCAGGACACAGGCGGCCCGCCCCGGGACCTTGATGCCCTCCCGCAGGCACCCGCTCATATAGAGCTCGCCGTCGTAGCGGACGGCCTCGTCGCCGGTGCTCAGCCCGTTCACCCGCAACACGCCCACCCGCCCCTCCGCCATCTCGGCCCCGGTGTCCGGGGCGGCGACGCACAGCTCGGGACCCACGCTGCTGCCCACGCTCACGAGGGTCCTGAACGGCTCGCCCGGGGCGGCGTCGCGCATCACACCTCGGTTCAGTGCCTTCTCCGCCACCCGCCGGGCGGCGGACTGTTTGCCGGAGTCCGTTACCGGGCGTGCCGCCACCGGGAAGGGGGACTCGGGGGGCGCCAGGCAGGAGACGAACGCCTCCGGGTCGAAGCCGGCGGCGGCGAAGCGCTCGCCGAAGGCGCGTCTGACGTCCGGCTGCTGCGGCGCGGCGCAGATCACCGCCGTCTCCCAGCGGCCGAGGTCGAGCGCGGACAGCTCGGCGTCCGTGGTCCGCTCGGTCGCGAGCTGGTAGCCGTACGTGCTGGTGAGGCCGGTGGTGATGCCGAAGTCGCTGATCGCCCGCAGCCACTGGGCCGGCCTGCCCCCGGGGTCGCCGACCGGGACCAGCACGCCTGTCGCGCCCAGCCACAGCGGGTGCAGCAGGTGCATGATCAGACCCGTGCCGTACCGGTAGGGCAGCAGACCGCCGATCCGGGAGCGGGCGGAGGAGCGCAGCACCCGCTGCGCCCAGGGCTGTCCCTCCGCGAGCATCCGGTAGGTCAGCCGGGTCCCGCGCGGGGCCGTCGCCGGTCCCGGCCCGTACAGCAGCAGGGCGTCGTCGTCGGGTCGGGGGCCGGGCGGGGGCGTTTTTGCCACCGCGTCGGAGTCGGCCGCTTCGATGGCCAGGCAGACGGTGTCCCCGAGTCCTGCGCGGGCCAGCTGCTGGGTCAGGGCGGGCGCGTCCGCGCGCTCGGCCAGGACCAGTTCGGCGCCGCAGTCACGGACGACGGCGAGCAGCCGCTCGGCCCGGTGCGCATGGGCGTCGACGGGTACGGCGGTGGCCCCGGCGTAGAGGCAGCCGAGCAGCGCGGCAGCGAAGTGCCGTCCCCGGGTCGGGGCGACGAGCACCGGCCGGCCCGCCGAGCCGTGCGCCACGATCCAGGCCGCGACGGCGCGGGCCCGCAGGTCCAGTTCCTCGTAACTGATGGTGTCGGCCGCCAGCCGTCCACCGGCCGCCTCGTACAGGAAAACGCAGGCGTCTTTGCCGGGCGTCGTCCGCACGTTGCGAGCGACCACGTCAGTGAAGGTGTGCTGGGACTGATCCGGCATGACTCCCCCTAAAGACCTCCGGCCGAGTATCTGCCCGGGTGCTCGAGTCTCACTGGACTGCGGCGCTCCGCGGCCGGGGCGGGAGCGGATGCAGCCGTGCTCAGGGTGGTGTCGAGCGCGGTGTCAGCCCTCGGTCAGCGGGCGCTGCGAAGGTGCGGCGCACCACTGCCCTTGCAGTGGACTCCCCCTCATCGTCACATCGTCACCGACAGTTCCAGGAGAGGGCGTACGGAATCATGAGAAAGCCCCGTCTGCGGCGCAGGCAACTGTGGCGTCTGTCCTTCGGTCTCGCCATGGTGGGACTGACCTCCACCCTCCTCACCGGAGCGGGACAGGCCAAGGAGTCCCCCGCCCAGTCGACGTCCCGGATCACCGCATCCGACGGCACCCAGTACACGGCGACCAATCACCTGCTCCCCAGTGCGCGCGGGCACGGCCGCGAGTGGATGCTCGCCTGGGCGGGCTCCGCCGACCCGACCAAGCCGGACTTCATGGCGGTCATCGACGCCACCAAGGGGTCGGCCTCCTACGGCGAGGTCGTGAACACCGTCACCATGGGGCCCGGCCTGGCCAACGAGCCGCACCACATGCAGTACGTCTGGCACAAGGGCGACCGGCTGTACGCCGGCGGCCTGAAGTCCGACACCACCTTCGTCTTCGACACCAGCCGGCTGCCCAGCCTGCGACTGGCCGGCGTCAACGTGGCATCGGACACGCCGTGCGGCACGATGCCGGACGCCTACCAGGTGCTGCGGGACGGCACCGCCTACGGCTCCTTCCTCGGCGGCGGCGACGTGGCCGGGCCGTGCACCTACACCAACGGCGAGGTCAGGACCGGCAACGGGGCCGCCGGGTCGCCGGGCGAGATCGTTCTCTTCGACCGCAACGGCAAGACCCTGGCGGAGATCCCCGCGGCCACCGCCGCCGGCGAGGACCCGAAGCTGTGCGGCAACGTGCCGGTGCTGAAAAAGGCGACCTGCGCCAACCCGCACGGAATCATGGTCAACGAGCGACGCAACATCCTGGTCGCCAGCGACTTCGTCGAGGCCGCGGCCTTCACCTCGCCCGAGGCCCCGCTGCGTGAGGACCTGGCCCGGCCCACCGTGCGGGTCTGGGACATCAGCAACCGCAAGGACCCGAAGATGCTCTCCGTGAGCAAGGTGCCGGACGGTCCCCGCGCACAGCTGGAGAGCGACCCCATCTGGTACGAGTCACGGGTGCTGATGGAGCCCGCGCTGCCCAACAAGCCGGAACACAAGGGCGCGTTCGTGTCCTCCATGACCGGTGGCGCCGTCTTCTACACGCCCGACATCAAGGCGCCGAAGCCGGTGTGGAAAGAGATCATCGACGACACCAGCGCCTACCGCGAGGCCGGTGCCGAACCGGACGTCCGCGGCGGCGGCGACAACTCCAGCTGGCTGATGGTCAGCCCCGACGACCGTTTCCTCTTCCACACGGTCATGGGTGTGCCCAAGGGCTACGGCCAGCCGCTCGACAAGACCACCGGCATGGTCTACGTCCTGGACATCCGCAAGCTGCTGGCCTCGGGCGACAGTCCCAAGTGCTCCGTCGACCGGCTCAAGGAGGTCTTCGACGGCGGTCAGGAGCACGACTGCCCGGCCGTGGTGGGCACCCAGATGATCCGCGACGTCACCGACGGTGGCCCGCACTGGGGCGCCATGGACAACTTCGCCCAGAACTCCGACGGAACCTGGAAGGAGACGAAGAAGATCAAGCGGCTCGCCGTGGCGAACTACTTCATCGCCGGTGCGTTCGGCGGCGACGGCGACCACCGGGTCTGCATGCTCAACCTGACTGACCAGGGCAAGCTGAGCATGGACAGGTCGTTCCGCGACGAGTACACGCACAAGCCGTGCGTGAGCTTCAACCGGACCTCCTGGCCGCACGGTGACAACGGCGACGCCCGGCCGCACGGCGTGCTGTTCACGGTCAGCGACGGCGTACTGAAATGACCGACTCGTCTCCCGTCCTCGGCAGCGCGCTGCTGCTCGCCACCGCCGTGCTGCTGGCAGGCAGCACGCTGGGGCTGCTGCTGCTGCGGGGCAGGCGGCTGCGCGGGATCCCGGCCACCACGGCGTTTTTCGCCGCCGTGGTGGCCGGGGCCGTGTTCGCGGGCGCGGCCGTGCCGGACCGCGGCGAACCGCAGCAGACCGCCGCACCCCAGCGGCCCGGCGTTCCCTCGGTGCACAAACTGCACCTCGGCGGACAGCACATGACCGTCATGGTCGTGCCGAACAGGCCCGGCCCCAACCTCGTCGCGGTGGGCGGCACGGAGACGGTCGCGGCCGGCGCCGACCGCGACCGTCTCACCGCGGGGACCGTGCGGGCGGGCAGCGCCCAGAGGTGGGTCCCGGTGAACCTGCCCGCGGGCGAGAGCCGCCTGTGGGTCTCCGCCGCGGGCGCCAAGACCTCGATCGAAGTGAACACCGGCGCACGGGCCGACACTCCCGCGGCGCTGCGCGGGGCGGACGGCCCCGAGTGCGCGGCCGCCGCGGCCGGCGCACTGGTCGCGGGCTCCGTACGGACGCTCACCAGCTGTCCCTCGGACAGCCTGGCCGCCACCGACCGCTCGGCCCTGCGCTCCGTCGTGGCCTTCCTGGCCGGGCGCGGTACCCGCACGGCGGCGCTCGTCAGCGACGGCTCCCCGCGCGGAAAGGCCGCAGCCGCGGTGGTGCGCGCCGCCGCGGCCGACGCCCGGATCACCCTCGCGGCGCCCACCAAGGGACCGGGCACGGCGAAGGCGGCCCGCCCGCTGATCGTCGTGGCGGGCTGGCAGGAAGCGGAGAGCACGCTCCGGGCCGTGGCCGCGGGCCGGCTGCGCGCACAGGGGAGTTACCTCGCGCCCTGGCTGCTGACGCGCCCGCTGCTGCTCCCCGGCGCGGGCCAGCTCATCCCGCTGCGCTACGCGCCGCGCACCGAGCTGCCCATGGCGTACGTGTCCGCGCTGTCCGCACGGCTGCCCGGCGAATATCCGTCGGGGGCCGGCTACGAGGGGTGGCGGCGGACCATGGGCGGCGCTGCGACAGACGACGCCGGCTCGGTGCGGCTCTACGCCACCGCGGTGATGTACATCCCCGGCTCACCGCTGTCCGGCCCCGCCGCGGGCGAGCACCGGCACAAGGGCACCACGACCGCCGACTGGCTGCCCAACGGGATGATCGCCTCGGTGGCGGGACCGTTCAAGGAGGAGGGGGCGTGATGGCCACGGGGCCGGCGCCGAGGCGGCGCAGACCGGCCTCGGGGCGCGACGGGGGTCAGTGGGCGCTCGGTGGCCGGACCGCGCTGAACGGGAACGACGGGATGAAACAGGCCCAGGACCCGCTGCGGGTGCGCGAGCGGATCGAGGGGGTGTACGAGCGGCAGGGGTTCGCCGCCATCGACCCGGGCGGCCCGCACGGACGATTCCGCTACCGGGACGGCCGTCCGGGGCCCGCTGAGACCTTCGCCCACTGGGTCGGCCGGGCCGGCGAGGAGGAGCTGCGATGACGACGCCCGCTCTTCGCTGGCAGCAGCTGCTGAGCCATCACGACCGCATCCACCGGCTGGCCCGCTCCCGCCTGCGCGGCGCGGCGGAGGCGGAGGACTGCGCCCAGGAGGCGCTGCTGCGGGCGGCCGCGTTCGACGCGCTGGACGAGAGCCGCATCGGCCCCTTCCTCACCTCCGTCACCCTGCGGCTGTGCACCGATGTGCACCGCCGGGAGGAGCGCGCGCGCCGGGTGCTGCGCCGGGTGCTGCCCGGGAACCCGACAAGCCCCGAGGAGGCGGTCTGCGCGCGGGCGGAGGACGCGTGGATGCTGCGGCAGGTGGGGCGGCTGACCGGTCTGGAGCGCGAGGTGATGCTGGCCCGCCGGGAGGGGATCGGCACGCGCGAGTACGCCGCCCGCAACGGCATCTCGGCCAAGGCCGTGGAGGGCGCCTACACGCGGGCGCGGGCGCGGCTGCGGCGCTGGTACGACCACAGCCTGGCCTGCTGACCCCGTACGACCGGTGACCCGGTCAGGCGAGCGCCGCGCGCAGCAGCCCGGGAATCTCCTCGGCGGGCACCCGCTCCAGCTCCGCGATCCGGTCGGCCACCTCCTTGCTCCCGCCGGCGCCCAGGAACTTCTCCCGGACGAGTGCGGCCGTCGGCGTGCCCCCCGTCGCGCCGACGCCGCCCACCGGTACGTCCTGCTGACGGGTCGCCGAACGGCCGTCCCGCAGACGGACCGTCACCCGGGACGGTGTCACCTTGCGCACGCCCCGGAAATCCCGGCTGGGCGGCGGCAGTTCGCCCACCAGGTCGACCAGCCATCGGCCGTCGCCCTCCCAGCGGGCCCCGAACTCGGCCAGCCACTCGGCGGCCCTGTCGCCGGCCTGCCGCAGCCCCTGGCCGAAGGGCACGAGGTTGTGGAAGAGGTCGTACGTCATCTGCTCGTCCAGGACGATCCGGACGCGGTCGGCCAGCTCCCAGCGCTCCGGCTCCTCCAGTGCCGGCGCCGTGAAGTCCGCGACGGTCAGCTCTCCGGTCAGCAGCGTGGTCGCCAGCAGGTAGGGCAGCGCGAACACCAGGGCGCCCACCGGTGAGTCGGGGCCGCACATCCGCTCCTGCGCCCACCGGGCGACCAGCGCCGTGTAGAGCGAGGTGGCGACCTCGACGGACTCGATATCGCCGGCGCGCACCGCCCCCAGCTCCCGGTACAGCTCGATGCCGCAGTCCACGGCCGTGTCCATGCCGGGGCCGCCCGGATGGACCTTGAAGGATGTGGTCCGCGTGTGCCAGCGTTCGCCCAGGCACTCGGTCACCGCCTCGGGCAGCGGCAGTTCGGCGAACGCGCGCAGGAACCCGTCGGGGTTCTCCAGCAGATCCCGGCAGCCGGTGAACCCGGCCTCGGCCGCGTCGCAGGCGTCCAGCCCCACGGCTACCGGCGTCGACGCGCTGAACACCTTGGAATCGCCGCCCAGGAAGCCGGCGATCACGGTGCGCGGCGGCAGGCCGAGTCCCAGGCCGAACGCGTTCGCCCACAGCTCCGCGGGGACGCCGGCGCCCCGGAGCCGGCCGGCGACGGCGCCGGCGACATGGGTGTGCGCGGCGGTCTGCCCGCGGAAGGGACCCAGTGTCACGGCGGCGGTCACCCGCGCCGCGCACTCGGTGGCGACGACGACGGATGTCAGCAGGCCCGCCCCGTCCAGCCGCTGCCCGGCCGCGTAGGCCATGGGGACGGCGACCGTCGAGTTGGACAGGTGCCCGGCATACGCGGTGTCGTCGAAGTGCAGCCACGAGCCGAGTCCCGCCAGCACGTACGCGGACCGCCGGCTGTCCTGCTGCAACGGCTCGCCGAAGCCGGCGACGAGCCGCCGGCCCAGCGGGTGCGCGGCGCCGTAGCGGATCGCCGCGCACTGGGAGAGGATCTGCAGCTTGGCAACTTCCACGACGTCCCCGGGGACGTCGCCGAAGCGGACGCCGGCGGCCCAGGCCGAGAGTTCTTCAGTGAGGGTCATGCCCGGTGTTACGCCCCGGACACCGCCGGCCCCCCGACACAACGGAAATGAGGGCGGCGCCGCACGAGCGCGTAATGCCGTTGGGCGGCGCCTGCCGCCCGCATTCTCGACGTGAAGGGGCCCCTCCGTGCTCATCCCACACCAGCCCTCCCGCATGACCGCGGGCCTGGCCAGCAACACGGCTCGACTGACCGCACGCATCCGGGCCGTGGACGCCGCGCTCGAACCCGGCCGGCGGATGCTCGACGACCCGTACGCGCGGGCGTTCATCCCCGGCATGGAGCTGCCCGACACGCCCGCGGACGCGGAGCGGTGGCTGACGGAGAACGCCTGGCAGGAGGGTCCGTTCTTCGCGATCGTCCTGCTGCGCCAGCGCTGCTTCGAGGACTACCTGCGGCGGGCGGCGGCCGCCGGGATCCGGCAGGCCGTGCTGCTCGGGGCGGGCTACGACTCGACATCGCTGCGGCTGACCGACCTCACCGCGATGCGCTGGTACGAGGTCGATCACCCCTCGACCCAGGCCGACAAGCTCGACCTGCTGGGCCAGAGCGGGATCGAGACCCCGGATGTGCACTACGTGCCGGTGGACTTCGAAGCCGGCGCCTCGCTGGCCGACGCGCTCGCCGGGGTCGGGTTCGACCCCCAGGAGCCGTGCGTGGTCGGCTGGCTGGGGGTGGCCTTCTTCCTGCGCCCCGACGCGTTCCGGCACACGCTGAAGGAACTGTCGGAGCTGTGCGCGAGCGGCAGCACGCTCGTCTTCGACTACATGGACCAGTCCGTGCTCGACCACACGACGCCCTACCCCGCGGTCCTGTCCAAGGCACAGGAGGTGGGGGCCCGGGGTGAGCCCTACCTGACCGGGCTCACCCCGGAGACCGCCGGGGAGGCCGTACGGCGGGCGGGCTTCTGGCCGACCGCGCAGTTGCGGATACCGGACCTGATGCGGGAGTACGGCGGCACCGATCCGTACTGCAGCGCGGACGACTTCATGGGGATGGTCGTGGCCGAGCGGCGCTGACGAGCGAATCCGACCGGGACTCGAGCTGGACCCGAGTGTCCCGTCAGTACCCTGTCATCACGGGCAGTCATCGTGAGGGCACCCAACATGACGCAGGGGCGGACCGTTCACGTCTGGGAGGACGCATGGTGCAGGGCCGGCGGGCGCGAAGAGGGCTGCTGGTCGCCAATCCCCTCGCGGGCAGGCGCAGTGCGGGTCTCATCGACGCGGTGGTACGCCACAGCTCCCGCCGGCTGGAAGACGTACGCGTGGTGCGCACGGCCTACCCCGGTCACGCGGAGCAGCTCGCGGCGGCGACCGCCGACGGAGCGACCGACGTCCTGATCACGGTCGGCGGTGACGGCACGACCCGTGAGGCGGCCGCCGGTCTGGCGCGGGCCCACCGGGAACAGCCGCACTCGCCGGGCGCGGCGCTGGTGAACGTGCCGGCCGGCACCGGCAACTCCTTCTACCGCGAGATCTGGTCGGACCGCCCCTGGCCGGACGCCCTGGACGCCGCCCTCTCCGCCGGAAACTCCCGCGTCCGCCACGTCGACCTGCTGCAGATCAGGGAGACCGGCACCCCGGTCGTCCTCGGGACCGGCTCCGGCTTCGTCGCCGAGGTGACCCACGCGGCCGCCCGGCACGCCGGCGTCACCGGCCGGGAACGCTACCGGCGGGCCCTGGACGAGGTCCTTCGCAGCACGAAGCCCTACCCCGGCCGGATCCAGGTGGACGGCGCGCTCCTGCACGAGGGCGACATCCACCTGACGAACGTCGGCGGCGGGCGCTACCGGGCCGGGCACTACCAGTTGCTGCCCCGGTCGGTGCCGGACGACGGCCTGCTCGACATCTGCGTCATGACCGACGGCAAGCACCTCGCCGACCTGCTCGAGCTCAGCCGCAGCGGACGCCATCTGGAGCGTCCCGGGGTGCTCTACGCCCAGGGAACGGAGATCGTCGTGGAACGCACCGACGGCGAACCACTCGTCCTCGAGTACGACGGCGAGCCGGAGACCGGCGACTTCTCGCGCTGCACCATCGGGATATCCGCGGGCGCGCTGCCCGTGCTCGCGCCCCTCTCCTAGCCGCGCCGGGAAGAGCGTGCCCCGCTCCCCGCCCGGCTCATCACAACCCCCCGACCAACGAACGGAAAGGCCAGTCATGCCCATTCAGCACAGCGACGTCCTGTTCTACACCGGTGTCGCCACCGCGGAAAGCGGCCGCGAGGGCCGCGTCTCCTCCGACGACGGCAAGCTCGACGTCATCGTCAGCCAGCCCAAGGAACTCGGCGGAACCGGCCGCGGCACCAACCCCGAGCAGCTCTTCGCCGCCACGTACAGCGCCTGCTTCCACGCCTCTCTCGCCATCGTCGCCGACGAGGAGAAGGTGGACATCACCGGATCCAGCGTCACCGCCCGGGTCTCGATCGGCAAGAACAACGACGGCTTCGGCATCCTCGCCGACCTCACCGCGAGCCTTCCCGGTCTCGAACCGGCCGTCGCACAGCGGCTGTTGGACAAGGCACACGCGATCTGTCCGTACTCCAACATGACGCGGAACGGCATCGAGGTAAGCCTCGAGGTCGGCTGACAGGAGATCGCCACGAGAGAGGGAGCGACATCACATCATGGTGAGCACGGCGGCGCAGCCGCCCGTCACGGATCTGCTGCGGCTCAGCCCGGAGTTCGTCAGCAACCCGTATCCGGTGTACGCGGAACTGCGCCGGCAGGCTCCGGTGCACCACGTCAGGACACCTGACGGGGACCATGTGTGGCTCGTCGTCGGACACGAGGCGTGCCGCGCCGCGTTCACCGACCCGCGGCTGAGTCGGGAGTGGCGCAGGTCCGGCCGCATGCATCAGATCAAGAGCACCGACGAGGACGATCCCAATCTGGCGCATCTGCTCATGGCCGATCCTCCGGACCACACCCGGCTGCGGCGGCTGGTCTCCCGGGACTTCACACCGCGCCGGATCGCCGCACTGGCGCCGCGCGTCCAGCAAGTCGCCGACGATCTGCTGGACGCCATGCTGGAGAGCCCCGGCCGGCGGGCCGATCTGGTGGCGGCGTTCGCCTTTCCCTTGCCGATGACGGTCATCTGCGAGCTGCTCGGCGTCCCGCAGTTGGACCGCGACGCGTTCAGCGGCTGGTCCACCCAGGCGATCGCGCCCACCAGCGGACCCGAGCAGGCCGCCGCGTACACCGCGCTCACCGCCTACTTCACCGATCTGATCGCGGACAAGCGCGGCAGTCCCGGCGAGGACCTGCTCAGCACGATGATCCACGCGGTGGACGAGGGCGGCGACCGACTGTCCCCGAACGAACTGATCGGGATGTGCAGCCTGCTGCTGATAGCCGGGCACGAGACCACGGTCAACCTGATCTCCGGCGGCATGCGCGCGCTGTTCGCCCACCCCGCCCAGGCCGCGTTGCTGCGCGCCGATCCGGACGGCCTGCTGGACGGCGCCATCGAGGAGTTCCTCCGGTACGACGGCCCGGTGGAGACGTCCACCGGACGGCTCGCCCTGTCCGACGTCGAGCTGGGAGGGGTGCTGATCCCGGCCGGCTCGACCGTGCTCATCGCCATCGCTGACGCCGACCGGGATCCGAAACGGTTCGAGGCGCCCAACGAGTTCGACATCCGCCGTGACGCCCGGGGGCACATCGCCTTCGGCCACGGCATCCACTACTGCCTGGGCGCCCCGCTGGCCCGGATGGAAGGCCGCATCGCCCTGCGCTCCCTGCTCGAACGCTGCCCCGACCTGGCCCCGGACGCGGACCCGGCCACACTGCCCTGGGTACCCGGCATGCTGATGCGCGGTGTACGACGGCTGCCGGTGTGCTGGTGAGAACCGCGCCCCGCCCCGCCCCACCCCCGCGACCCCGACCCGGAGACCGAGCATGACCGAACTCTCACCGTCCGATACGCAGACGGGGCTGCCCGCGCCTGCGGAGGCCCGTTCCCCGCGTAACCTCACCCTGCTGCTCGGGGTCGCCTGCGCCGTACAGTTCCTCGACTCGATGGACATCGCGAGCGTCGGCCCCGCCCTGCCGCTGATCCAGGACGAACTGGGCATCTCCGCCGCCGCACTGCAGTGGGTGGTCAGTGCGTACGCCCTCGGCTTCGGCGGCCTGCTGCTCCTGGGCGGCCGGCTCGCCGATCTCTACGACCGCAGAAAACTGCTGATCATCTGGCTGGGCGTGTTCGCGCTCGCCAGCTGCGCGGGTGGCCTGGCGGACGACGAGTTCGTGCTGACCCTCGCGCGGCTGTGCAAGGGCATCAGCGCCGGCATCACCGCCCCCGTGGCGATGGCGGTCCTGCTGGACGCCTTCCGGGAGGAGTCTGCCCGCAACAAGGCGCTGGGCACGTTCATGGCAGTCGCCGCGACCGGCTACTCCCTGGGCCTGGTGTTCGGCGGCGCGCTGGCGAACGTGTCCTGGCGTCTCATCTTCTTTCTGCCGGGCGCCTTCGGACTCGCCGTCGCCGTGCTCGCCGCCTTCGCCATCCCCGGCGGACGCGGCGACCGGAAGCGCGGTCGCATCGACATCCTCGGCGCGCTCACCGTGACCGGGTCCGCGATCTGCCTGGTCTACGGGTGCAGCCGCGCCGCCACCGACGGCTGGAGCGACATCTGGAGCGTCACCACGCTGATCGCCGCTGTCGTGCTGCTCGGGCTCTTCCTGCTGGTGGAGCGTCGGCATCCGGACCCGCTGGTGCCGTTGTCCATCTTCCGCCGGCCCCAGCTGGCGCGGGCCAACGTCTGCCTGCTGTTCGTCGGGGCGTACGTGGCCTTCCAATTCGTGCTGATGCTGTACTACCAGAGCGAACTGCACTGGTCACCGCTGGAGGCCGGGCTCGCCTTCCTGCTCGGCGGAGTACTGACGGGGGGCACCGCGCGGTACGCGGCCACCCTGGTCACCCGTTACGGCGCCTGGCCCGTCGCGACCGCGGGGCTGGCCATGCTCGCCGCCGGCTACCTGGTCTGGGCCCTGCTGGTGGGCCACGCTCCCACCCTGCTCATCATGTTCGTCCAGCAGGTGCTGGGCGGCCTGGGCTTCGCCGCGGCCTTCCCGGCCCTGAACATCGCGGCGGTCGGCCAGGCACGTGAAGACGAACAGGGTCTGGCCTCGGGCCTGTTCAGCACGAGCCAGCAGATCGGCAACGGCATCGTCGTGGCCTTCACCGCCACTGCCCTGACCCTGGGCGCGGACGGCGGACTGAACGGATACCGCGCGGGACTGTGGACCGTCACCGGGGTGACCGGCGCGGTGGCGGTACTCGCGGTGGCGGGCAGCGTCCGCTACCGGCGCCGCGACCGGCGTGCGCCCGCCGCGGCCGCGGCCGACAGCCGGTAGAACACGGGCCGCCCCGGGGCCGGCACTCCGGGGCGGCGCCGCCGGCGCGGCCTGCCGCTGGTCGACTCGCCGGTGGAAGATCCGCCACGAGGGCCAGTGATCGCGCTATGTCATGGCCAGGCGCAGTTGTGGTGCCCATGAACTCGTGTGCACTCGGCGGCGTAATCCGTTGGTGCACTTTTTGTGTTGCCTGCTCATCTCCGGATAGGGCTCGTGGCGGCGACGCGGACTCCGCACAGTGCGGTCTTCGGCTCGGCCTCCCTGTCTTGAGGAGACACGAACATCGCCGCTCAGGGCCTCCGTGCGCTGCAGGAGGGCCAGAAGGGCTCCTTCGACGTCACGCAGGGCCAGAAGGGCCCGCGGGCGGAGAACATCGCTCCCGTCTGAGTACTGACGCGCACCACCGGACAGGGCCCGCACCGCAAGGTCGCGGGCCCTGTCCGTCACCCGCACCCGTCGCCCGCACCCGTCGCTCCCCGTACCGGCCATACGAACGCGGGCCATTCGTATGGCCCGCACGGCAGGCGGCAGCACACAGCCCTGAGGCCGCGCACCGCTTTCTGCCCGGACCTGACAGGTCCGGCATGTCGCCCGCCCATCCGGTGGTGCGCTCTTTCGACGCGCGCGGTGCGGACTATTGGTTGCCGCCTCGGCGGTGATCGCCGGCGCGCGCTCGTACGCGGCCATCGGACAGTGGTCCGCAGCACGCTCTGGCCGGCGCCCGCGCGGTGGGCGCGATGGGCGTGCGGGTCGCACCAAGCGCCGCCACGATCCGGCGGGTCATCGGTCAAATCTGCCCCGGCGGCCTGGCCGACCTGACCGGCACTGATCCCGGCGGCGCCGAGTCGATGGCCGTGGACGGCAAGACCGTCCGCGGATCCCGCAACGGCCAGACGCCTGCCGCCCACCTCCTGGCCGCGATGACCGGCGACGGCCGGACCGTCACCCAGCTGCGGGTTCCCGACAAGACCAACGAGGTCACCTGCTTCGCGGCGCTGCTGGAGCCCTACGAACTGACCGGGGTCACCGTCACAGCTGACGCCCTGTACACGCAGCGCGGCCACGCGCGTTTCCTGGTGGAGGAGAAGAGAGCGCACTACCTGCTGGTGGTCAAGGCCAACCAGCCCGCGCTCCACCGGCAGTTACGGTCACTGCCGTGGAAGGACGTGACCGCACGCCGCTACGCCCGGGAGATCGGCCACGGCCGCAAGGAGACCCGCGTGACCAGGGTCCTCACCGTCACCGGCCTCGGCCTGGACTTCCCCCACGCCGTCCAGGCCGTGCGCATCCTGCGCCACCGCACCGACCTCAAGACGGGCACCGTCAGCCGCCAGACCGTCTCGATGGTCCACTGCGACCTGGCGAGCTGGCCGAGACGCTGGGGTGATGCCTGCTGCGAAGTCAGATCCGTGATCGCGTAGCGGCTGCACTCTGTCCGTGACGCCACCTTCCGCGAGGACGCCTCGAAGATCCGCACCGGCCACGGACCCGAGAACATGGCCACCCTGCGCAACCTTGCGATCAACAAGCTCCGCGCTGCCGGGCACCGCAACATCGCCGCAGGCCTCCGGCACACTTCCTACGAGCCCTTCATCCGCCCACTCGACCTACTGGGCCTCGCCTGACCAGCACACCTACAAGATCACACGACTTTGCAACACCCCTGAGGGCCGACCAGCGTTCTGCCCGGGAAATCGACTGCAGTCGTTCGACGATCGGCGACACAAGAATCACCTTTCCGTCATTCAATGCGATGAGAACATAGGCGACTTGACGACCTGCTGACACGGTCCTGACCGAATCCGGGTCGGACAGGTTCCGGAAGCTGTCAGCTCAGCGTCAGGCGGACATGGGAACCTCATGCACAGGAGTGTGTCCAAGATCCGTATCGGAGGGGTGACGAAATGGACAGCATCACGCGGACCACGCGGGAGGAACTGCGCGTCAACGGCTACTCTTTGGTGCCGGCCGACCAATTCGTCCTGGCCCCCGAATTACAGCCGCTGGTGAAGGGACTGGCCGACGAGTGGGAACGGCTGGAGACTGACCAGTACCTGACGAACGGCTCACGCCTCCGCGAGCGCCGCTACGACCGCTTCTACTTCCTGCCCCGCACCGGCGAGATCCGCCTGCGCCCGCACCGGCCCTACTACCAGTCCCCGGGCGCCAACGACCACGCGGGCGGCGGCCAGCGTGAAGTGGCCCCGCTGAGCTCCGCCACCCTCGCCAACCCCCTGCTGACCCGGCTGATGCGCGACGACTTCGCCCACTTCCCCCTGGCCGACGACGACACCCGCCTGGACGAACCCTGGGACGTGCAGTGCCATCAGTTCCGCATCATCAGCACCCCTGACGAGATCGGCGAGCCGACCCCCGAAGGACCGCACCGCGACGAAGTCGACTACGGCGTGATCCACCTCATGGGACGAACCAACACCGAAGGCGACCAGTCACAGGTGCTCACCCCGGACAAGGAACTGCTCACCGAGTTCACCCTCACCGAACAGATGGACACCATGTTCTGGGCGGACCGGCAGGTCCTCCACGCCGTACAGCCCACCCGGACAGCAGACCACGACAAGCCGGCCACCCGCGACGTACTGATCATGGGCTACAAGCACACTCCCCAGCTCCAACGCATCGAGCACGCCTAGAGTCGTCTCGAATGCGGGTTCCGCGGTGGAGGGCTTCGGCGGGCGGTTCGTGAGACCGGAAGCCGTGTGTGCACCTTCGCCGAAACGACCCGATCCGCGCGCGACCGGAGCAGGTTCCGGGATCAACTTCACAAATCGACCCCGGGATTTTCTTCCTGCGTGCTGAATATGCCCGCGATACCTGTTGCGGAGCCTCGGCGCCCATACCGTATCGCCGCGTATCCCCACCTCTCAGAAGGCGGCACGTCATGACGCAGATACCCGCCACGGTCGATTCAGGACGGAAGAGATCCGAGTCCACCGATCACGCCCCCCCGTCCTTCTTCTTCAACGGACATGCGCCCCGCCGACGGGTGCTGGTGATTGCGGCCAGCGCCATTCTCGGTTTCGCCCTGACAGTGGTGTGGTCGGCGGAGTTCGTCGACCGGACCATCGGCGACACGGTCGCGGACACGCTGCTGGGCCACACCGCCAAGGGCACCCCGATCGCGGGCGCCCTGGCCGGTGTCTTCTTCGCTCTGGCCACGGGCGTCGCCGGGACATTCACCGCATGCAACATCGCTGTGTTCAGCGCGCTGGCGCCGCTGACCGGCGGACGGGCCACATCCCGTCGCGGCCGGATGGCCGCCGGGCTTCGCCCGCTGGGACATCTTGCCGCCGGAGCGGTCGTGGTGTCGTCCCTGTACGGTGTGGTGGTCGCGATAACCGGAACGAACATGGCCCAGTTCGACCAGAGCCAGAGCCAGAGCGGCGGCCTCTCGGGCCGGCTGATCCAGGCCATGGTGGTCTACGGAATCATCGGTCTGGTGATGACGTACCTCGGCCTGGCGGCACTGGGCATCGTACGAGACCCTCTGGCAAAGGTGTCGGAGAAGTACCCCAGTGCACCGATGCTGTTCATGGGCGGACTGATCGGGGCCTTTCTCGTCGGACGGCCCTTTCCGCTTTTCCGCCAGTTGTTCCGGGACGCTGCCGAGAGTCACAACGTGCTCTACGGGGCGGCGGCCTTTGCATTTCAGAGCCTGGGCAACATCCTGGTCATGGCGGCGCTGTTCCTTCTTGTGACCGGTTTCCTCGGAGACCGACTGCAGCGGTGGATGGAACGTTCGCCGAGCCGTACCGCGGCGCTCATGGCGGCAGGGTTCATCGCGGCGGGCATCTTCCTGCTTCTGTACTGGGATGTGCGGATCCTGGCGCGTCGTGACCTGATCTGGTATCCGATCGCGCCCTGGGCAGCCTGAGCCGGCTCGGTCAGTTCGCCGAGCACTACGGCGTTCGTGGCACCCGGGAAAAGCGGAGTACCCGATCCAGGTGAATGCCCGCCACAGCGTCCGCCGGACCGGCGGCCCCGCTCACCCAGCCGCCGCGCCCACGCAGCGCGGAACCACTTCCCGCGTGCGATCACGGACCTGCTGCCGCGTGTGCGAAGGGCATTCGCTCACGCGGCAGCAGGTGAACGCCCTTCCGGCGGGGGGCGGAGCTGAGCAGGCGGTATGCGTAAGCCGCGGACACCAGGGTCATGTGATGGTGCCACCCCGGATAGGACCGCCCTTCGAAGTCGAGCAGGCCGACATGCTCCTCCATGTCCCGTACCGCCCTTGCCGTGCGGGACAGCGTTCCCGCCAAAGCGAGTACCTCCTCGGTAGAGGTGTCCAGCATGTTGGTGAGCCACAGCTGGGTCGAACGGCTCTTCGCCCCGTTCCGCACCGCGAGCAGCCGGTAGGTGCGCGGGATCGCTCCGGGCCTCGGTTCGGGCACGTGCACCAAGCAGGACGTCACGGTCTCGGCGCCGAGGTCACCGGCCCTGGCCACTTCCTCGATGCGGACCTGATAGCCGCGGTCGCGCTCATGGAGCCAGTATGCGGGCAGGAGTGGTCCGCGGAAGGAGGCGTTGACATGGCAGTGAGCCATCCGGCCGCTGCCGGGAACGATCCTGAGATTTCCCGGAACGGAGACGACGAACTCGCGCTCGTTCACGTCGAGTCGACCGATCACCGCGCTCGCACCGGATAAGCCCTCCAGGTCGGCCACCACCGGCAGCGGTCTCGGCCGGGCACCCGTGGCGCCCTGGCCGGCCAGCTCCAGCACATGTGTCGTAAAAGGCCAGGCCCGCGCCGCGTCCGGTATGCGGGCGCGCGCCCGCCGCAGCGGATCCTCGGTCCACGCCCGGGGAAGCAGCAGGCTCCAGTTCACCGGAAGAGCGGCGTCGTCGGACGCCAAGAAGGCTCCGACCCCCACCTGACAGGTCACCGAGCGCCCTGTGGAAGCCAGGTAGCGGCGGTGCACTCCGCAGGAGTGCTGTCCACGCTTGCGCAGGATGACCCGGTCAATCACCATCGCCCGCAGGGGCAGTCGCCGCTCGACCCAACGGGCCAGTTTCTCCCGGACGGGCATCCAGTCCCACGGGCTCGCGTTGACGAACTGCTGCAGCGACTGGGAGGCCGTGGGAGATCCTGAGACCGCTGCGGCGATGCGCCGCACCGACTTCTTTCCCGGCGTATTGAGCAGGCCCTCCAGATAGATGTGCGCCCAGCGGCGTTGGTCGGCCCTCGGCAGGTGCTCGAACAGACTCCTGGCGAACGCGGGCAGTGTGGCCTGTGCGAGAGTCGTGGCAGGCGTCTCCATGGCGTCTCCCCCATCTTGCAAGAGCAAGCATTACTGGTGCCGGGTCAGGTCGGCTGCGGTGGTCGTGTCTGCATGTCCTGCAGGTGCGGTGTCACGTCGGCTGCGTGTGGCACGGGTGAATACGAGTCTGTGCCCGGAGCAAGTCGGGGGGCCTCGCGGACGGACGCGTGCGAGCTGTTCGTGCGTGCACCGGCCTCGTACCACGGGCCGGTGGCGGTCGCCTGGTGGCGGCCCGGCGGCCTCGGCATGCTCGACGAGGCCCGTTCGTAACGGTTCCGCCGTACGCGCGAAGGACGCGCCCCGCGGTGTCCGGTGCTTCCCCGGGTTCTCGGCTCCCCCCGAACAGGGGAGACCCGACTTCCCGACGTACCGGCCGATATCTCTCGTGCGGGACGTACTTGGGATGTCGGCCGGTGCGGCAAGCAATGGAGTCTTTCCTGCTTGAGCGAAGCCGAGTGCGGGGGGAAGTGCCGGGCGTCGCGGGCAGGGCGGGACGTCAGGGATACGGCCCAGCGCATCGAGGACGGCTGTCGCGAGAGGAAACAGACTCCCGGCAGGGCCCACGTCGGCGGTCGCACCAAACACCACTGGCCCTGCCATGTCCCCCCGTCCCCCCGTCCCATGTCTTCCGCATCCTGCAACGACTGCACAAAGTCCCACAAAAAGGGCGGCGACAGCACAAGCCTCCACAGATTTGTCCGCGAGATACCACGCCTACTCGCGGCCTGGGCCGGCACTTGCCCCATCCGTTACCACGACACACCGAACGTCATACCGCCCTGATCAGTCCCTGCTGTCGAGATGTAAAAATAAGAGTAAAAATAAGAGGAGCACCCTCATTTTTTCCACAAGAGCAACTGTTCCCACTTCACCACCCCGGTACACACCAAGCACCGAACAGAAGCGCGGGACTCGCAAATGCGTGCGAACCGGAAATGATCCGGTAATGGCGTCGCGACTTCTGTGAACCGATGCAAGATCAAGCAACTTCGCCTGCTCACAGACCTGTTGACGTGGACTCGCAGCTCCCTGCATCCACTAAAAAGTACCCACCTGGAGAAAATATGGTGAAACAGGACAGAGCTATACGGACGCGCATCGCCATCGTCCGGGCCGCGGCCGTCGAGTTCGGCCAGGGCGGCTATGACGGAACATCGCTCTCTCGAATCAGCACGACCGCAGGCGTATCCATGGGCTCATTAGGCTTTCATTTCGCGACGAAGGCAGAGATGGCGAATGCCGTACAGGAAGAGGGCGGCAATCTCATCAAGGCCGTCGTACAGCAGGTGATCGTGCAGACGGCACCACCGCTCACCCGGGTCGCCGACCTCACGCTCGACCTCGTCCGGCTCCTGGAGGCGGAACCCTCGGTCCGTGCCACCGCCCGTCTCGCCCGGGAACGGACTGCCCCGTCGTCCTGGCCGAGCAGCTGGCTCCCGGCTGTCCAGAACCTCCTCGACGAGGCCCACACCGCCGACCAGCTCCGCAGCACCGCCCTGCCCGAGGACGTCACCTCCCTGGTGGAGTACCTGATCAATGGCGCCGAGGCGCGCCTGCGCACGGCACCCAGGACCGAGCACGGGTACGAAGGGACCGTGAAGCAGCTCGAACGGCTGTGGAACCTGGCCCTGAAGGGCGTCTCGGCGGAGCAATCAGCCTGAGGCGTAACCGCCGTCCGGCAATCCCGGACCGGTAACCGTCGTAGGTGCGGGCGGCCTTCGGCTGAGCACGTGTTCCGGCCCAGGAACACACAGTGCTCAGCGCGAAGGCCGCGGGTACGCCCCTGTAACGCGGAGGGACCGGTCCCGGCCGCCCACCTCGCCTGCCGGCCGAGATTCCGCGATGCGCGCCGTGGGCTATGCCGCCGTCTTCTGCGCGGACCAGGTCTCCACCGGACGGATCGGCACCAGCGACGGAGGCGTCGGACTCTTGGCCGGTCCGCGCAGCGCGTTCCACAGCACTCGCGCGATGAACGCGGGTTTCTGCAGCGACTCGGGCCGGTCGATCAGGCCGGCCGTCCGCATGTACGCGGCGGCGACCTTCTTGTCGCGGGTCGCGGCGATCTGAATGAGTGTCAGGAACTTCTGCGCTGCCTTGACCTGCAGCGTGCGCCTGCCCTCGACCCCGGGGAAACTCAGGTCCATGATGTTGGTCATCTCCCAGGCCGGGTCGACGACGTTCTTCGCCAGGTCCTGGAAGTACAGCAGTGGCTGCGGGGCCGCCCCGGTGTGCAGATGTCCGCGCATGGTCAGGGCCGACAGCGCCGCCACCGTCATGCCCTGCGCGTAGACCGGGTTGAAGCAGGTCACCGCGTCTCCGACGACGAGCAGGCCGTTGGGAAAGCGGGTCAGCTTCTCGTAGCGGCGGCGCAGTGTGGTCGGGAAGCGGAAGGCGACCGGCTCGTCCAGCGTCTCGGCGTGCTGCAGTGTCTCCCAGATCTCCGGCGCGGCGAGTGTCTTGACGAAGTCGTAGAAGCCCTGCTGGTCGGTCGGCGGGTGGTCACCGAGGATGCCGTAGGCGGTCAGCTCGACGCGGCCGCCGTCGGTCTTCGTGAAGATCGCGCCGCGCGGCAGCTTGGCGTTGGCGACCGGGTTGATCGACAGGTCGGAGCCGTACGGGTTGGCCTTGAGCTTGTAGTGCTGGGTGACGTAGCCGAGGCCGACCTTCTTGCTCTCCTCCTCGACCGTTCCGTAGCCCAGCTCCTGCAGCCACACCGGGGTGCGCGACCCGCGGCCGGTGGCGTCCACGACCAGGTCGGCCTCGATGGTGCGCTCGTGCTCGTCACCGTGTGCCAGCACGCGTGCGCCGACGACGGTGCCCCGGTCCGGGGCGGTCGCCAGGCCGAGGATGTCGTGCTCCTCCACGAACACCACGTTCGGCAGCGCCGCGGTACGCCGGCGGATGTGCTTCTCCAGCATCGGACGGCTGGCCGCCACGCAGGTCAGGCCCGCGTCCTCCTGCTCGATGCGCACGCCGTTGAAGTACCAGCGCACATTGCCGCACAGGTCACCGGTGGGCACCCCGTCGGCGAAGATCTCCTGGGTGATCCCGGGGTAGAACTCTTCCATGACCAGCTGGCCCCGGGCCAGCAGACCGTTGATGTGCTTGCCCTGCGGGCAGCTGCGCCGCGGATCCTCGGCGTCGAGCAGTCTGTCGCGGTCGACGATCTGCACCTCGTCGTAGGCGTCGGCAAGCACCCTGGCCGCGAACAGGCCCGCGATGCTGCCACCCAGTACCACCGCGCGGGATTTCGTAGCGTCACTCACGGATTCTCCAAGTGGGTATGTCAGGTTGCCAGCCGATGCGCCTATCGTTCCGCCGTGGCACGTGTACCTGCATCTCCGGGATTGCCAGGAGACAACGCCGGTTGGGACGCATGCGCCGCATCGCACCTGCTCGGTACGGGGAATCGCCGAGGCGGGCGGGCGTGTCCCGCCCGGCGCCAGCAATCTCGGAGACGACACCACGATCGCGGGCTCTTAGCATCAGGGACGATTCCGGCCCGTCGTGAGGGGTGTGGCTCGCCGTACGGGGCCTGGACACCGTGCCGGTGACGGCTGGTCCCAGACGGCAGATCCCCCCTTCTCCAGGAGGTGTTCCGTGTCCGACATCGAAGTACCGACCCGGCAGGAAATGGTTCGCCGGGTGGCTGAGCTGGCGCCGCTGCTGCGCGGGCACGCCGCCTGGAACGAGGAGCACCGGCGCATCCACGACGAGTCGATCGAGGCGCTGACCGACGCCGGCGTCTTCAAGCTGCGCGTCCCGGCCCGCTATGGCGGTTTCGAGGCGGACAGCGCGACCATGGTCGACGTCGCCACCGAGCTGGGCCGCGCGGACGGCTCCACGGCGTGGGTGGCCTCGGTCTACTGGATCCCCGGCTGGATGGCCTGCCAGTTCCCCGACGAGGTCCAGGACGAGGTCTTCGCTCGCCCGGACGCCCGGGTGTGCGGGACCCTGAGCCCGTCGGCGACGGCCACCCCCGCCAAGGGCGGTGTCGTCGTGAACGGGAAGTGGGGCTTCCAGAGCGGTTCGCAGCACGCGCACTGGCAGGAGATCATCGCGGTCCTGGTGCCGCCGGAGGGCCAGCCCTATCCGATCGTCGCGCTGGTGCCGATGAGCGACCTGCTGATCGTCGACGACTGGCACACCTCTGGGCTGAGGGGCACCGGCAGCGTCAGCACGGTGGCGCAGGACGTGTTCATCCCGGCCGAGCGTGTACTGCCACTGCCGGCGATCCTGGAGGCCCAGTCCGCGTCCAAGCTGAACGCCGACTCGCCGATCTACCGGGCCCCGCTGCTGCCGGTGGCCTCGGCCTCCGCCGTGGGACCGCTGGTCGGCATGGCCCGCGGCGCGATGGATGCCTTCGTCAAGCGGCTGCCCGACCGCAAGATCACCTACACCGCCTACGAGAAGCAGTCCGCGGCGCCGCTCACCCATCTGCAGATCGCCGAGGCCGCGATGAAGATCGACGAGGCGGCGTTCCACGCGCACCGGCTGTCGGCCACCCTCGACGCGAAGTGTGCCGAGGGCTCGGCATGGGAGATCGGCGAGCGCGCGCTGGCCCGCGCCGACCTCGGCGCGACCGGTCGGCTGGCGAAGGAGGCGGCGGACATCCTCGGTACCGCCAGCGGTGGTTCCTCGATCTACACCAGCGTGCCGATCCAGCGCTATGTCAGGGACCTGAACGCGGTCACGCTCCACGCGCTGATGCACCCGAACACGAATGCGGAGCTCTATGGACGAGTGCTGTGCGGCCTTGACCCGAACACCGCCTACATCTGACAGGAGTGAGCATATGAGCACCGACACCAACACCGCGCCGAGCACCCCCGCGCCCGAGGCGGACATGGCGGCGATCGCCGCACTGACCCAGAAGGTGATCGCGGCCTGGGCCTACAACGATGCCGATTCCTTCGCGAACCTCTTCGTCGAGGAGGGCACGATGATCCTGCCCGGCATGTACGCCAAGGGCCGTGAAGCGATCCACGCCTACCTGGCCGAGTCCTTCGCCGGGCAGTACAAGGGCACCCAGGTCACCGGGCGCCCGCTGGACCTGCGCCTGCTCGGCGCGGACTCCGGCATCCTCCTCACCGAGGGCGGGGTGCTGCCGGCCGGCCACACCGAGGTGCCGGACGAGCAGTCGATCCGGGCATCCTGGGTGGTCGTCAGGCGAGACGGGGAATGGCGGCTGGCCGCCTACCAGAACAGCCACGCGCGGTTGCAGCTGCCCGCCCCGGGCGGGGCTGCGTAGGTGCGGTGAATCCGCGCACCGAAGGGGCGGCGAAGACGCGACAGCCGCCCCTTCGGTGCGGCACGGGCCGCTGACCAGCAGTCCGTGCCTCTCGTGCTTCGCTGACCGGCGGTAGTCCGGTACCGCGGCGATCCGGGGAGGGGGCCGGGCAACCCGGCCCCTGACCCGGGTGTCGGAGCGGCTGAGGTCAGAGCTTGAGCATCTCCTTGGCGACCTCGTCGGCGGACGCGGCGGGGATCGCGGTCGCGGCCTGCTCGAGCACGAGCAGCCGCGCGCCGGGGATGTCGTGCGCGAGCGCCTCGCCACAGCCGACCGGGAAGAACCGGTTGCGACGGCCGTGCACCACGAGCGTCGGCACCGCGAGTTCGGGCAGGCGCTCGCGCCAGCGGGGCCGGCAGTCCAGGTGGGCGAACACGGTGCCGAGCTGGTTGGCCATCTGGACAGAGCGCGATGTGCCCGGTGTGCGGTCGAAGGTCCGCCCGGCGGTGGTCCGTGCCTCGTCGGGGTCGTCACCGAAGACCTCGGCCGCGGCGGTCGCCCACTCCACCACCGAGGCACGGTCGGACCAGTCGGGCTTCGGGAGCTTGAAGCGTTCCTTCATCGCAGCCTGGTCGTGGTCGGGCAGGTCGTCGTCGACCGGGCCGGGAGCGACGGCCCGCGTCCCGGCGAGGGTCAGCGCGGAGAACGCCTCCGGGTGGTCGAGGGCGGCCACCTGAGCGACCATCCCGCCGACGCCGATGCCCGCCAGGTGGGCGGGGCGGTCGTCGAGCCCGCGGGCGAGCGCGGCCGCGTCGGCGGCGAGGTCCCGGAGCGTGTACGCGGGTGCGTCGGGGTCGGCCGTCGTCGACGCGCCCGCGTCGCGCAGGTCGTAGCGGACGACGTGACGTCCGCCGCGCGCGAGCGCCTCGCAGAGGGCGTCGGGCCAGGACAACATGGTCGTGCCGCCCGCGAGCAATACCAGGGGCTCCGCTTCGTCACCGAAGTGCTCGACGCCGAGTGTGACGCCTTGGGGCGTGCGGAACGTGTCAACTGTCGAATGCATCGTCAACCTCCAAGACAGCTGGTGCCGACGGCATCAGCTGTCCCAATGTAATGGTTCCAACGGCAGGAGAACGGTTTGCCGGCGAGGTGGGAGACACCGCGTCGGCAGACCGTTTTCGTCCTACGCGGCTGCCGCCTCCGGGGCCGGTCCCCCCTCCGGGGCCGGTCCCCCCTCCGGGGGCTCGGCCGGCGCCTGGCGGGGCATCAGGATGACGAACGGGATGCTGAGGGCCGTGGCGACCACGACGACGACAAGGGTGACCTGCATCGCGTGGCTGTATCCGGAGGCCGCGTATGCGTAGAAGACCGACGAGAACGCGGCCGAGCCGATCGCCGTGGAGAGCTGCTGCATCGAGGTGAGCGAACCGCCGGCACTGCCCGCCTCTTCAGGCTTCGCGTCGCCGAGGGCGATGGTCGGAATCGTGGTGTAGCACAGGCCGGTGCCGATGCCGATGACCAGGAACGCCGGGGCCAGTGCCCACAAGCTGACGTCCGTACCGGAATAGTTGACGAGGGCCAGGAGCCAGCCGCTGCCGATGATGCTGATGCCCAGGCCGACGAAGACGAGTGTGCGGCCGAGCTTGGTGACCAGGCCGCCCATGGCGGCGAATGTGGCGACGATGAGCCCCGCGGTGAGCGGCACCATACTGAGCGCGGCCGTCCGCGGGCTGGCGTGCAGCCCTTCCTGCATGAACAGCGACAGTACGAAGAACAGGCCGGTGCCCGCGATGAACGAAACGAGTCCTACGACCATGCCGGAGGTGAAACCCCGGTTCTTCAGAAGCGAGGGCACGATGAGCGGGTGCGCCGCGGTGCGCTGTCGATAGGCGAAGGCGGCGAAGAGCAGAACGCCGACGGCGACCGAGGCCACGGGGCCGGCCGTCCAGCCCTTGGTCGAGCCCTCGATCAGGCCGTACATCATCCCGAGCATGGCCAGCCCGAGCAGGCCGGAGGCCCACCCGTCGATGACGGTGGCCCGGTCGCCGTCATCGCGCGGCAGGAGCTTGGCCGCCACAATCAGCCCGATGAGGCCGAGGACGATCGTGAGGAGGAAGATCGGGCGCCAGCTCAGGCCGAACATGTCCGCGTCGATGATGAGGCCGGCGAGGACCGGGCCGAGCACGGCGGAGATACCGAGAATCGGGCCGAACAGGCCGAAGGCCTTGGCAATCATGTCGGGGCTGAAGACCTTCATCATGATCGCCATGCCCTGCGGGATGAGCAGAGCCCCGAACGCCCCCTGGGCGATTCGGGCGAGGATGATCAAGACCGGGTCGGGGGCGAAGCCGGCCAGTGCCGAGGCCAGGGTGAACCCGCCGAGGCCGATCAGGAAGAGCCTGCGTTGGCCGAACTTGTCACCCAGCCGTCCGCCGACGAGGAGCAGGATGCCCATGGCCAGCATGTACGCCGGCCCCAGCCACTTGATCAGGCTCACTCCGCCGTCGAGATCGGCGGCGATGGTGGGGGCTGCGATGTTCGTGACCGTTCCATCGATCACATCGAGAGCGTCGACCATCAGCACCAGCCCCAGGATCGCCCACATCCGGCGACGGGAGACGGGCGCGGTGTCCATGTCAGGCTTATCTAATTTAGTCAAGACAACGTCCTTCTCGGTTATTTCGGGAGCGCCCGTCCTGGGCGCCCTCAGCCTTGACGAACGCTACCGACGCGGTCGACACCGCCTGGTGATGTTTTACAACTCCTGGTGGTTCGGTGGCTGATTGCCGACTTCCGCAAGCACGGATGCGGCCAGCTCCGGGGTGACGGCGTCGGGCCGGTTCGCGGGCGGTGGCAGTTTAGTGCGGCACCGTTCCGCAACGCTCCCGGGCAACACGAAACCGGGCTCGTCGGTCAGCGCCGTGATCGCGACCGCGCCGGAGGGCACCTTCACGGGCTGGTCGTTTCGGCAGGCCAGCAGGAAGGCCAGCCAGGTCCGGTACGACACCAGCAGTTCGGAGAAGGCCAGGGGTGCCTTGCTGAGGCCGAGCCGCGTCGCCACCGCCGCCAGGTCCTCGCTCATGAGCTGCTCCATCCCGACGACGCAGGACAGCGGATCGCCGTCCAGGTCGGGAGAGGGCCGCCGGACCGCGCCCAGCTTTCCCTGGAACTCGGCGAAGATCTCGGTGACGTGGGCCGTATCGGGCCAGGTCGGCTGCACCAGGACGGCCGTGACATCCCGCTCCCCGGCCAGCCGGTCGGCGATCCGCAGGGACAGGGCGGCGGAGCTGCAATGGGCCACGACGAACACCGGCCGGCCGGGCGTCGCGGAGGCTTCGCCTGCGCGGAAGGCGGCAGCGGCCTCGTCAGCCAGGTCCGGCAGGGTGGCATAGAGCCGGTCGCCCGACAGCGCACCGCGCGGGTCCACCTGATGGACCGAGTGACCTGCTGCCGCGTCAGCGATCAGGCTGCTGAGCCGCGGCGCCGCGGTGAGCGGCTGGAAGTCGGAGACCAGGATGGCCGCTCCGTCCCCGGAGCTGAGCTGACTGCACAGGGGTTGGGTACCGACGACGGCCCGCATGGATGTTCCCTTCCCGGTTCACGCGCTGGATTCCTGTTTCGGCAGGGCCGAGTCGGGGGACTTCAGCGACGCGAGCAGCAGCTCTCGGTACTCGTCGGCCATCGCGACGATGGTCGGCAGGTCGAAGTCGAGGCTGTTGTACTTCACGACGCCCACCACGTCCCCGTCCGGGTGCAGGTCGAGTTCCCACAGATTGCCGTCCGGGATCTCCGACACGTCGACGAGCGATGTCAGGCGGCGGCGGAGCGCATCGAGGCGGAGGCCGCCGATGTCGTCGGCTTCCTCCGGCGGGAACTGGGAGATCTGGAAGGCGGAGACGACGCTGCTCACGTTCATGATCGGGCCCGACATCAGTTCCGGTTCGGACTTGGCGATGATCTCGCCGAACGGAAGTTCGTAGGAGTAGGCCTCGAGCAGCGAAGCCCGGGTCCGGCGGACCAGGTCGGCGAAGCTCGCGCAGCCGGATACATCGGTCCGGATCGGCAGGAAGTTGAACAGCGTCCCCACCGTGTCCTCGAAGCCGGGCTCGGTACGGCCGGACGTGATGACGGGGGAGACGATGTCGGTCCTGCCTGTCCTGCGGTGCAGAAACAGGTTGAAACAGGCGAACAGGACCATGAACGGCGAGCAGTGCAGTGACTTGGCCAGCGACGTGGTGGCGTCGGCCAGCTCCTGGTCGAGTACGAACCGGTATACGGCGTAGACCGGCGGGACGTCCAGCCGCCGTGGCCGGTCGGTGGGGAGGATCAGCATTTCCCCGCCCGACAGCGTGTCCTTCCAGTACTCGCGCGCGATGGTGGCGGACTCGCTGTCGCGGGCTTCCTGCTGCCAATAGGCGTACTCGCCGAGCTGGCGGGTCTCCGGCAGACCCGGAGCGGGCAGCCCCTGACGGGTCGCGTAGCAGATGGTGAAGTCACGCATGAGCACCTGCATGGACCAGCCGTCACTGGCCAGATGGTTGGTGACGATGACGAACACCGCGTCGCCGTCGTCGAACCGCGCCAGGGTCGCCCGCAGCAACGGCAGCTCCGTGGCGCCGAGCCTGCCGTCCCGGTCGACCTCGTCGAGGAACTCGTGCGCCAGGCGCTCGCGGTCGGCCTCCGTCGCCGCCGGCGGAAGGTCGACGACGGTGAGGGCCGCCGGACACGGCGGGGAGACGCGGGCGTAGGGGGCGTCCTTCTCCCTGATGATGGTCGTGCGGAGCGCCTCATGCCGCGCGACGACGTCGTCCAGCGCGAGCTGCACGGTCGCCACGTCCAGCAGCCCGCGTACGCGCCAGCCGGCCAGGACGATTCCTCGCGGGCCGAACACACCGAGGTCATCACCCCGGTCGAAGGCGCACATGAATTCCTCATTGGCCGACAGCGGGCGCCGCGCGGACGCGTCGTCGGCCGTCCGGTCCTTGAGCGGATCAGACACGGCAACCTCATTCCCATTGGCTCGGTACAGCCGGTCATGGCCACCGCGGTCGCCCGGCGTCACGACGGCCGGTTCGCGCGGTGGGTCCTCTTCGCGTCGATGAACTCGTCGCGGTTCTACTGCTGATCCCGTGCGGAGAGGGCAGCAGCCGTTTCGGCTCCGCGGCGGTTCCATGCCTGCTCCGGCCGGTCGGTCATCGCCTGCACCAGCTCTACGAAGTCGGAGCCCCAGCTGTCCACCGTGGCGGAGTCCACCGAGCCGGGTTCGTACTCGATGACACAGCGGAAGTCGCCCCCGGGAACGACGAGGAAGGTCCAGATGATCACGCCGCGGCGGAACGAGGCGGCCTCCTCCTCCGGCAGGGCCACCGGTTCGACGCTGGTGGTGAAGTCGGTGTCCTGGTTGTCCGCCGGCGCACTGACGTAGTTGAAGCCGGACGGCAGCACCATCGGATCGCCGGGAGGGTTCAACAGGGTGGGGTACATGCCGAGGAGCGACTCGGTGGGCAGTTGGTGCTGCTGGGCCTCGACGCTCGCCCTGCGCGCGCAGAGCATGAGGTCGAGGAAGGTCTCGCATTCGTCGGACTCCAGCCGGACGGGGACGAGGTTGGCGAAGAACCCGATGGTGTTGTAGTACTCCGCGGCAGGCCGGCCGCTGTTCACGGTCATCAGCGTGATGTCGGTCTGGCCGGAAATCCTCTCCATCAGCACCATGTACGCCGCCAGGCAGACGTGCCAGATGCTGCACCGGTTCCGGGCCGCGCCCGCGGTGACCTTCGCGAGGGTGTCGGGATCGAGCGAGAAGTTCCCCACGGCACTGCGCGCCGACTGCTTTTCGGGGTCGTAGGGCCGGTCCGTCGGCATCGTGGACATCGTGGCGCCGGCCAGCTTGTCCTTCCAGTAGCGGCGTGCCTCCGCCGCCTTCTCGCTCTGCAGGAACTCCTGCTCCCAGGTGGCGAACCCGCTGAACGGGACCGGGGTCGGCAGCGTGTGCGGCACCCCGGTCACCCTGGACCGGTAGCAGGCCGCGATTTCGCTGCGGAGGACGCCGACCGACCAGCCGTCACTGTAGAGGTGGTGGCTCAGGAGGGTGAGCACGGCGTCCTGGTCGTCGAACCGGTGCAGGACGGCGCGCAGCGACGGCGCGTCCAGGAAGTCCATCGACTCTTCGTTCACCTCGTGGAGCAGCTCGGCGGCAATCTCGTCGCGGGATCGGCCGGGGGCCTCGGGAACGTCGCGCACGGCGAGCGGAACCGGCATCGGCGGCAGCACTTCCAGAGATCCGCCCATGCCGCTCTCGTCGTAGTGGACCTGGCTGCGCAGGGACTCCTGCCGTGCCACCACATCGTCGAGCGCGCCCCTGAGCGCGTCGACGTCCAGCTCACCCTTGATGCGAAGCACGTGTGCGCAGACGTGCTTCGGTGAGCGCTGCAGGCCCATCGGGTCCCTCTGGCGGGAACTCAGCGGATACATGTCCACGGTGACACTCCAGAATCTGTCGGGTGAGGTCAGGTGATGGCCGGCCGTCAGGCCGTACTGCAGCGGCCCGTCGTCAGACCTCGGTGCTCAGCGTGTCCAGGAGCCGGTCGAGCTCCGCGACAGTGGGCGCGTCGAAGATCTCGTTGATCGATATCTCCACACCGACCGCCGGCCCGACACGGCTGGCGATCAGCATGGCGTCGATGGACTCGCCGCCCATGACGAAGAAGTCGTCGTCCAGACCCCACCGGGGCCTGGCGAGCACCTCCGCGAAGATCGTGCACAGCAATTCCTGACGGTCCGATCCCGGCGCCCGGTAGGGCCCGAGCCCCCGCAGCTCCACAACCGGCAGCACATGCGCCTGCGGTGTCCCGCCGGAGGCCACCGGCAGGGCATCGACGACCACGACCGCCGCCGGCACCGCCGTACCGGGCAGCGCCCCCCTCAGGTGCTGATGCAACGCCGCCAGATCGAACCCGGCACCACCGGGCACGACATAGGCCACATGCACCTGCCCGACAGGATCCTGCTCATACGTCAGGACCGCGGCATCCACGAGACCGGGGTAGGCGGCCAGCACGTCTCGCACGTCCTGGAGCGCGGCAACAGCCATCAGTCGCTCACCTTCCATGCAGGTTCCGAGCGTTCCCCCACAGCCTTCGCAAGCCCAGGCCCGCCGACAAGCTCCCAGATTGCTCTGCTCGGGCCGCGCTGAGGCAAGTGAAGAGATGCGTCTCGAGCGGCCCGCGGAAAGAGTGGTGACCAAGTCCATGGACGAGTCCGGAACTGGGAGATGTCGCGATGGCTTTGCCCGAAGTTGTGTCACGAGATGAATGGTTCGCGGCGCGTCTGCCCCTTCTCGCCAAGGAGAAGGAGCACAGCCGTGTCCGGGACGCGCTGCACGCCGAACGGCGGAGCCTGCCGATGTTCCTCGTCGACCAGGATTACAGCTTCGACACGCCCGAAGGCAAGCGAAGCCTGCTCGAGCTGTTCGACGGCCGACGACAGTTGATCATCTACCACTTCATGCTGCCGTCCGTCACCGGCGGCAGCTTCTGCCTCGGCTGCTCATTCTGGATCGACAACATGCCCCACCATCTTGAGCACCTGCACGCCCGCGACACGTCGCTGGCAGTGGACTGCCCGGTGCCCCTGGCCGACTTCGTCGAGCACAAGGAGCGAATGGGCTGGACGGTCCCCGTGGCCTCTTCGCTCGGCAACAGCTTCTACGACGACTTCAACTTCGAGCTCGTCCCGGGAGCGACGAAGATCCCGGGAATCAGCGTCTTCCTGCGCGGTGACGACGACGAGGTCTACTGCACCTACTCGACCGCCTTCCGCGGAACGGACCTGGTCAACAACACCTACAACTACCTCGACCTGACATTCCTCGGGCGGCAGGAAGACGATCTGCCCTTCAAGTGGGCCTGGTTGAGGTATCACGACGAGTACGAGACTGAGCCGATCCCCTAGGGCCGGCCGGTCGCCCGGCACAGGTCCTTGAATGTGGCCGGTACCCCGCAGCGGGTACCGGCCACATGTCATATATGAACATCGGCGCGATCAGGACTTCAGCACCTCGGCCAGTGCGTCGTCGATGGCGGCCGCGTCCTCGGGGACCAGGCCGTACATGGTGAAGTGCCCCAGCGGGCCTTCGATCACCCGCAGCCGGGCGTCGCGGATCATGGCGGCGTCGCGCTCGTGGTCCTCGGCCGGGAACAGGAGGTCGTCATCGAACGCGAAGACGAAGAACTCGGCGGTGATCCGGCCGAGCGCCGCCTCCATGTCTCCGCCGGTGCCCAGGCTGACGTCCGCGGCGCGCCACTTCGCCGCCTGGCAGAGCAGGTTGTTCGGGTCCATCGGCTGAAAATGGCCGCGCATGAATCCCAGGGTGAACTCCTCGGCGCCGGCGAATCCGATCCGGCGCCACACCTCGTCGCGGAAGAACCGGTAGCTGGTGCTGGTCGCGGCCCAGGCCATCGCATGCCTGCCCAGGCCGAGATGCACGTCGTCGGAGTCCGTGTAGAAACCGTCTGCGAACGCCGGATCCGAGCGCAGGAGTTCGCACTGCACATCGAGCTGCAACTGGTTCTGGACCGGCGTCCTCGCGGTGGCCGCGAACACGGCCGCCCGCAGCACCATCTCCGGGTGGCGCACCGCCCATTCGTAGGTCTGCTGACCGCCCATCGACCAGCCGAGCACCGCGTGCAGGGCCGTGAGGCCGAGCCGCTCGGTCACCAGCCGGTGCTGGGCGCGTACGTCGTCGGCAATGGTCACCGCGGGGAAGTGGCCGCGGTCGAACGGCGCCGGCGTATTGCTCGGTGACGAGGACAGGCCGCTGCCGAACTGGTCGGGCAGGATGAGAAAGTACCGAGAGGGGTCGAGCGCGCGGCCCTCACCGATGAGCATCTGCATCGAGGCCGACGTGCCCGAGTACATGTGCGGCACGAGCACGGCGTTGTCCTTGGCCGCGTTCAGGCGGCCCAGTGTCCGGTACGCCAGCCGGGCGGCGGGCAGCGTGTCCCCGCTGTCCAGTGTGTACGGACCGAGTTCGAAGTACTCATGCGGACCCTGCACCGCGGCAGAATAATATTCGGCGCCCATGGTGACCTCCCAGGAATGGCTTTGCCCACGACTGTTCCGCCGAAGGCGGTAGCCGTCTTCTTCGTCCGTGCGCGCCTTCCCGAGCACCGCAGTCGAAGAGAACCCGAACCGGCCTGCTTCGCCAACAATCAAAAAACGCCGTTGTCGTCAGCGGTCAGGGCGTATGGGTACCACCATCCACGGTTGCGGAGGATTGATCCACATGGCCAGTGCGGCAGAGGAACTCGACGCGGTTGTCGTCGGGGCCGGATTCTCCGGTCTCTACATGCTCCACAAGCTCCGGAAACAGGGCCTGTCGGTCAAGGTTTTCGAAGCGGGCGCCGATATCGGCGGCACATGGTATTGGAACAAGTACCCCGGCGCCCGGTGCGACGTGGAGAGCATGGACTACTCGTACTCGTTCGATCCCGAGCTGGAGCAGGAGTGGGAGTGGACGGAGAAGTACCCGAGCCAGCCCGAGATCCTTTCCTATCTCCAGCACGTCGCCGACCGGCACGACCTGCGGAAGGACGTGGTCCTGGGGACCCGGGTCACGCACGCGGCCTACGACGAGAGCACGTCCCGGTGGACCGTCCGGACCGATGAGGGCCACGAGGTGTCCGCGCAGTACTGCGTCATGGCGACCGGCTGCCTGTCCACGCCCAAGTTCCCGGAGGTACCCGGCCTGGAGACGTTCTCAGGCTCTTGGTATCACACCGGCCTGTGGCCGGACGACGAGGTCGACTTCAGCGGCCGGCGCGTCGGCGTGATCGGCACCGGCTCGTCGGGCGTCCAGATCATCCCCTCCATCGCCGACCAGGCCTCTGACCTGACGGTCTTCCAGCGTACGCCCAACTACGTCCTGTCGTCGTTCAACGGGCCCATAGACCAGGACCGGGTCTCCGCCACCAAGGCGAACTACGGGCAGGCCCGCGAGGCGGCACGCCAGTCCATCTTCGGCATCGCGGTGGACATGCCGACGAAGTCGGCGCTGGAGGTGAGCGACGAGGAGCGCCGGGAGACCTACCAGAAGGGCTGGGAGCGCGGCCACCTGAACGCGATCATCCAGGCATACACCGACCTGATCTTCAACGAGGAGTCCAACGAGACCGCCGCGGAGTTCATCCGGGAACAGGTCCGTGCCAAGGTCACCGACCAGGCGACGGCGGCGAAGCTCGAGCCGCGCGGCTACCCGTACGGCACGAAGCGGCCCTGCCTCGACACCCGGTACTACGAGACGTTCAACGACGAGAACGTCCACCTCGTCGATCTGCGGGAAGAAGCTCTCGTCGAGATCACGGAGTCGGGCGTCCGGACCACTGCGGGCGATTACGAATTCGACACCCTGGTGATCGCCACGGGCTTCGACGCCATGACGGGCGCGCTCCTGAACATCGACATCACCGGCAAGGGCGGTGTATCGGTGCGCGACAAGTGGCAGGACGGCCCGGACACCTACCTCGGCCTGGCGCTCTCGGGTTTCCCGAACCTGTTCGTGATCACCGGTCCCGGCAGTCCGTCCGTGCTCAGCAACATGGTCGTCTCGATCGAGCAGCACGTCGAGTGGATCAGTGACCTGATCGACTACATGGCCGCCGAGGGCCACTCGGTGATCGAGGCGGCGGCCACCGCGGAGAAGGAGTGGACCGAACACGTCCGCGCGGTCGGCGACATGACGCTGTTCCCCAAGGCGGATTCGTACTACGTCGGTGCCAACGTCCCCGGCAAGGCCCGCGTCCTCATGCCGTACGTCGGCGGCGTCGCCGGCTACCGGCAGAAGTGCGACGAGGTCGCGAGCGCCGGCTACGCCGGGTTCGAGCTGCGATGAGGTGAGCCCGCGCCGCCGGTCCGACGGACCGGCGGCGCGGGCTCACCATCTGGCAAACGGGAAGAACATGACCGGCCTGATCGGGCCATAGCCTGGTCGTACCCCCTTGCGGAAACGGCTACGAAGGAGCGGATCCTGATGGAAGAGCGTTGTCCCGTAATGGATACGACGGGTCGGGACATCCACGCCGAAGCAGCCACGCTGCGGACGCTCGGACCGGCTGCCCGGGTCGAACTGCCCGGCGGCGTCGTGGCCTGGTCGGTGACCTCCCACAGCGTCATCAAGGACATGCTGTCCAGCCCGAAGGTCACCAAGAGCGCACGCAACCACTGGCCGGCCTTCTACAACGGCGAGCTGGCGCCGGACTGGGAGATGATCAGCTGGGTGGCCATGGACAACGTGTCCACGTCCTACGGCAAGGATCACGTGCGGCTGCGCAAGCTCATCGGCAAGGCGTTCACCCCGCGCCGCACCGAGGCCATCCGTCCCCTGGTCGTCGGCCTGACCACGATGCTGCTCGACGCGCTCGAGGCGACGCCCGCCGGAGAGGTCGTCGACCTCAAGGAGCGGTTCTGCTACCCGCTGCCGGGCATGCTGGTCGCCGAGCTGATCGGCATGGGCGAGGAGCAGCGTGCCGCCACCGCGAAGGTCATCGACATGATGATCGACACCACGGTGACCCCGGAGGTCGCGCAGGGCGTTCTGCAGGGCTGGCGCGGTGCGATGGCGGACCTGATCGCCGAGAAGCGCGCCCATCCTGGCGAGGACATCACCAGCGACCTCATCGCCGCCCGCGACGAGGACGGCTCACAGCTGAGCGAGCAGGAACTGGCCGACACCATCTTCGCCATCCTCGGCGCCGGCTCGGAGACCACGATCAACTTCTTCGACAACGCCATCACCGAGCTTCTGACCCACCCCGATCAGCTCGCGAAGGTCCTGTCGGGCGAGAACAGCTGGGACGACGTCATCGAGGAGATACTGCGCATGCAGTCCCCGCTGGCGAGCCTGCCGCTGCGCTACGCGGCCGAGGACATCGAGCTCGACGGCGTGACCATACCCAAGGGCGACCCCATCCTGATCAACTACGCCGCAGTGGGCCGTGACCCCGGCCTGCACCCGGACAGCCCGGAGAGCTTCGACATCGCCCGTAGCGACAAGGGCCACCTGTCCTTCGGCTACGGCCCGCACTACTGCCTGGGCGCCGGCATAGCCCGCCTGGCCGCCACGGTCGGCCTGTCGACGCTGTTCGAGCGTTTCCCTGACCTGTCCCTGGCGGCGGCGCGCGACGAGCTGGTGCCGATGCCGACGTTCATCATGAACGGCCATCGCTCCCTGCCCGTCCGGCTGCGTGCCGAAGCGGGCAGCACGGCCGCCTGACCCCGCGTCATCGCGCGTGGCCCGGCTCCCGGCGGGACTCCCCGTCGTGGCGCCGGGCCGTCCGCGCGCGCCGGTGACGCGCTTCGTTCTCCGTGCAGTGCGTTCAGGGGTCAGCCCCCACCCGAGGGTGGGGGCTGACCCCTGTCTCATGCTGCCGCGGTGGCCGGCAGAGCCCAGTGCATCCCGTCGGCCGAAGGCACCAGCCCTTCGGAGCGGACCGGTACCTGCTCGTCGACGGTGCCTCCGGTGGCGGCCTGCACCTGAATGTTGGCTCCGGCCTGCGCGACCGACCAGATCGCGTCATCGACGTCCCGCCGTTCGCCGTAGGAGTCGGTGACCAGCGCGGGCTCGTCCGAGGAGCCACCGCCGACGAGGGACACGAAGGACTGCAGTTCCGAGGCCGTGCCGCCGGCGACCTTCTTGGCCTTCCAGAAGTAGGACTCCTCGTCGGAATGCATGTCGTAGAAGGAGACGAGGAACTCGTGGAAGCGCATGTACTCCTGCCGGTAACGGACTTCGTACTCCTCGAACAGCGTCTTCTCGTCGATCTCGGCCTCGGTCGTCGCGCGCAGGGCGGTGTTGAGCGAGCGCGCGACGAGCAGTCCGCCGTAGGTGGCCAGGTGCACGCCGGAGGAGAACACCGGGTCGATGAAGCCCGCCGCGTCGCCCACGAGTACCATTCCCGGCCGCGAGAACCTCTCCTGGATGTAGGAGTAGTCCTTGCGCACCCGGATCTCGCCGTACGGGCCGCTGGTGACCCGCTGGGCGTCGGACAGGAAGTCGGCGATCATCGGGCACTCCGCGATCAGCGCGTTCAGTGCCTGCTCGCGGTCTCCCTGGATGCGGTCCAGCGCATCGCGGGTCACCACCGCGCCCACGCTCGTGAGCTCGTCGGACAGCGGGATGTACCAGAACCAGCCGGCGCTGAAGGCGACGGCCAGGATGTTGCCGCTGCGCGGGGCGGGCATCCGCTTGCCGCCGGTGAAGTAGCCGAACAACGCGAGGTTGCGGAAGAACTCGGAGTACTGCCGCTTGCCGCCCACGCGGGAGTGGATGCGGCTCAGGTTGCCCGAGGCGTCCACCACGTACCGGCCGCGGAACTCGCGCCGCACGCCCGCGGCGTCGGTGCAGACCACCCCGCGGACCCGCCCGTCCTCCTCGACGACGTCGGTGACGGTGTGCTCCTCGTGCACGTCGACGCCGTTCCTTCTGGCGTTGTCGAGCAGGATCTGGTCGAACTTCATCCGCTCCACCTGGTAGGCGGGTGCCGCCGCCCCGGCGAACTCGGGCGCGATGCCGAAGTCGAACGTCCACGGCTCGGGGTTGGCGCCCCAGCGGAAGGTGCCGCCCCGCTTGACCGGGAACCCGGCCGCCTCCAGTTCCTCGGACACTCCGAGCAGCCGGCAGATGCCCTGCACGGTGGACGGCAGCAGCGACTCACCTATCTGGTAGCGAGGGAACCGCTCCTTCTCCAGGAGCACGACCCGATGCCCTTGCCTGGCCACCAACGTTGCCACCGTCGAACCGCCCGGGCCGCCGCCGACGACGATTACGTCAGTCTCAGTAATGTCTGTCATTGCTTTCCTTCGCTCCGTGCAGGCGGACGCCTGCGACCTTCGACCGCGCCGACGGACCCGGCGCGAGCCGGCTGATGGCTGCTACCTGTCCATGACCGCGACAGCTCGCTCGATCGCGATCCGCGCGTGCCACAAGTCATCCGGCTCCCGAGGGATGTCGAGCACGAACGTGCGGATGCCTCCATTCAGATAGGTGGTCACTGCCTGTGCCACCTCGTCGTGGCTCCCCACCAGGTAGGGGCAGAACGTGTGGTGATACCGGAAGGGAACCAGCCAGTACGGCTGTCCCTCCGCCTCGTCCGGGATGGGCACGGAAGCCAGCTGCGGCTGCCAGGACGAGACACCGGCGGACAGGAGCAGCTTCATGCGCTCGGCTCCTTCCGGGTCGGCCGGAAACCGCTTGTGCGCGATCCGCCATGCCTCGGCCGAGTCGTCCCGGGCGATGATGCCGATGCTGATGCCTGAGCCGAACTTGTTCTTGCGCAGGTCAGGGCTGGCGAAATCCTCGGGCGGCACCGGGAACGAGAGCTGGCCGAGGCCCAGCGACTCGCCGGCCTGCAGGCTGGCCGTCGACGAGCCGGACACGTACGCCTTGGGCAGCAGATCGTCGGGCACAGCCGTGGTGAGCCGGGCTCGCCGGACCGAGTAGTACTCGCCCGCGAAATTGGCCATGCCGCCACCGAACAGCGTTGTGACGATCCGCACGTACTCGGTGAGCCGGTCGTAGCGGGCGTCGTGCGACAGGGTGTCCCCCTGGACGGCGAGATCGCGGATGAATCCGCCGCTGACGAAGTTGATGTCGACCCGCCTGCCGTACAGGTGTGCAAGCGACGACACCGCCCTGGCCACCGCGAACGGGGTCTTGTCCAGTGGCTGTACCGCGACGAGCGGTACGAAGGAGACGGTGTTCGCGATGGCCGCCTGAGCCGCCATCCACGCGTCCATCGACGTGTTGTCGCTGTACACCAGGGCTCCGCGGTAGCCCGCGTCGTCCACCCACCCGGCAAGCTCCAGCAGCGTGCGCAGGTGGGACGTCTGGCCGTGTCCGATACTGGACCGGACTGTTGAGTAGAGAGTGACACCGCTGGCGGCCAGGTCGCTCATTTCGTCCCTCCCGCCCTACGGGCGTGGTTTGGCGGATCAGGGCTGTTCGGTCGCGGACACCGGGACCCGGCCGACGACGCCCCTGACAGACGGGTCGGACAGGAAGTCGCGCAGGCTGATCGTGATTCCGAACTGTTCCTCCAGCCGGGCGACGAGCACGGCGGAGAGCAGCGAGTGCCCGCCCAGGTCGAAGAAGCTGTCGTCGACCCCGACCCGCTCGACCCCCAGGACCTGAGCGAACAGCTCGCACAGGATGTCCTCAGCGGGGGTGGACGGCTCCCGGCCGGCCCCGCCGGCGAAGACCGGCGCGGGCAGGGCCTTTCGGTCCAGCTTCCCGTTCGCCGTCAACGGCAGCGCCTCCAGGACCACCACCGCGGAGGGCACCATATGGCTGGGCAGCGCCTGTCCGGCCGCGGCCCGCAACTCCGCGGGATCCAGCACGGTTCCGGCAGCCGACTGCACATAGCCCACCAGCCGCCGGTCCCCCGGCCGGTCCTCGCGGACCACGACGACGGCTTGGTCCACTCCGGGCTGCCGGGCGAGCACCGCCTCGGCCTCGCCCGGTTCAACCCGGAATCCGCGGATCTTGACCTGCTCGTCGGCCCGGCCCAGGTACTCCAGCTCGCCGTCTTCCCGCCGGCGCACCAGGTCGCCCGTGCGGTACATCCGCTCCCCGGACCCGAACGGACACGCCACGAACCGCTGCGAGGTCAGCCCCGGCTGGTTCAGGTACCCCCGCGCCAGACACGGCCCGGCCAGGTAGAGCTCCCCCGCCACACCCGACGGCACCGGCTCCAGCCGGCCGTCCAGCACATACGCCCGCACGTTCCAGACCGGCTTCCCGATCGACGGCGTATCCCCTCCCGACAGCAGCCCGCTCATCGTCGTGCACACCGTCGCCTCGGTCGGACCGTACGCGTTGAACATCCGCCGGCCCACCGACCACTCGGCCACGATCTCGCTGGGGAGGGCTTCACCGCCGACGACCAGGCATTCCAATCCCTGCATCCCTTCGGGTGCCGCCCCGGCCAGCGCAGCCGGTGCCATCACCGCGTGGGTGGCCCGCAGCTCGCGCAGCGTCCGGGCCAGCTCTTCCCCGGCCAACGGCCCCGGCTCGGGGAGGACCAGTGCCGCACCGGCGGGCAGGGACGAGAGCAGCTCCAGCAGCGACATGTCGAAGCTCAGCGAAAGGAGCTGGGCCACCCGTGAGGTGGGGCCGGTGCCCAGTGCGCTGATCATGAACGCGGACAGGTTCGCCAGGCCCAGATGGCTCACCACCACGCCCTTGGGACGCCCGGTGGACCCCGACGTGTAGATCACGTAGGCCGGGTGCGCGGGCAACAGCGGCACCGGCCGGTCCTGATCGGTGACAGCGCCGCCGGACAGCCCCGCCATCGCCGTAGCCACCTCAGGGGCGTCCAGGACGACCAGTGGGCTCGGGGTGACGAGGCCCCCGCCGGCCTGCCGGCTCGTGACGACCGCGACCGGCGAGGCGTCGGTGAGCATGAAGTCGATCCGGTCCGCCGGGTAGCCCGGATCGAGCGGCAGATACGCCGCACCGGTCTTGGACACCGCCAGCACCGCCGCCACCAGCTCCAGCGACCGCGGCAACGCCACCGCCACCACCCGCTCCGGCCCCGCACCCAGCCCCAGCAGATACCGCGCCAGCCGGCTCGACCACGCATCCAGCTCCGCGTACGACCACGACACACCGGCACACTCCAGCGCCACCGCATCCGGCGTCCGCGCCACCTGCGCCGCGAACAACTCCGGCAACACCGTCACCGGCACATCCCGCGCCGTGTCATTCCAGCCCGAGACAGCCAACTCGCGCTCGGCCGTCGTCAGCAGTCGCACGCCGCTGACCCGTAGCGCCGGGTCGGCCGCGACCTGGCCCAGCAGCCGCACCAGCCGTTCGGCCAGCGCTCGCACCGTGCTCTCGTCGAACAGGTCCGCCGCGTACTCCAGCACGCCACTGATCCCGTCCCGGGTGCCGTCCGGCCCGCGCCGCGGCCGGAACGTCAGCGTCAGGTCGAACTTGGCCGAGCCCGCGTCCAGCGGCATGTCCTGGGCCTGCAGACCGCGGATCTTCCACTGCCTGGCGGTGTCGTCGTCAGAGGCCAGCATCACCTGGAACAACGGGTGGTGAGCGCTCGAACGTATCGGGTTCAGCACTTCCACCAGCCGCTCGAACGGGACGTCCTGGTGCGCGTAGGCGGCCAGGTCCCGGTCACGGACGCGGCCCAGCAGTTCCGCGAAGCTCGGGTCGCCGGACAGGTCCGTCCGCAGCACCAGTGTGTTGACCAGGAATCCGACCAGCTGGTACAGCCTCTCGTCGCCCCCGCGGCCGGCCACCGGAACACCGATCGGGATATCGGTGCCGGCCCCGGACCTGGACAGCAGGACCGCCAGTCCGGCCTGGAGCACCATGAACAGCGTCACCTGATGGGCCCGCGCCAGTTCCTCCAGCGCGAGGTGCAGTTCTGCATCCAGATCCATCGTGATCTGCGCACCGCGATAGGAGGGATGCGCGGGGCGGGGCCGGTCGAACGGCAGCTCCAGCTGCTCGGGCAGGTCAGCGAGTGCCGACTGCCAGTACGCCATCTGCCGGGCCAGCACGCTGTCGGGCTCCTGGTCCCCGCCAAGCAGTTCGCGTTGCCACAGCGTGTAGTCCGCATACTGCACGGGCAGGTCCGGCCACTGGGGTGCGTGGCCTGCCAGCCGTGCCTGATACGCCGCCTCCAGGTCCCGCAGCAGGACGCCGAGCGACCAGCCGTCGCTGGCGATGTGATGCATCAGCAGCACCAACACGCATTCATCGGGGCCGAGCCTGAACAGCCACGCCCGCACGGGCAGTTCGGCAGCCAGGTCGAACACGTACCGGGCCGCCCGGTCGGTCAGCGCGGCCAGCTCCGACTCCGCGGCCTGCACCACCGTGACCTCGGGCACCACCTGTGCGGCCGGCGTCACCTGCTGGTACGGCTGCCCGTCCACCACCGGGAACGTCGTCCGCAGCACCTCGTGCCGCCCGACCACGTCACGGAATGCCGCGGTCAGCGCGTCCGCGTCCACCTGTCCTCGCAGCCGCCACGCGACCGGCACGTTGTAGGTCGCGCTCGGTCCCTCCGACTGCGCCAGGAACCACAGCCGCTGCTGCGAGAACGACAACGGCAGGCGCTCCGGGCGGTCCGCCCGCACCAGCGTCGGCCACGCTTCCCCGGTCTCGTCGAGCGACCGCGCCAGCGACTCGGCCGTCGGGTGGTCGAAGACCGTCCGGATCTCCAGCTCCACGCCGAGCGCCGACCGCACCCGGCTGATCAGCCGGGCCACCAGCAGGGAGTGCCCGCCCAGGTCGAAGAAGCTGTCGTCGACCCCGACCCGCTCGACCCCCAGGACCTGAGCGAACAGCTCGCACAGGATGCCCTCGGCGGGGGTGGACGGCTCCCGGCCGGCCCCGCCGGCGAAGACCGGCGCGGGCAGGGCCTTTCGGTCCAGCTTCCCGTTCGCCGTCAACGGCAGCGCGTCCAGGACCACCACCGCGACAGGCACCATGTGGACGGGCAGCGCCTGTGCCGCGGCGGCCCGTATCGCGACGGGGTCCACCTGGCTCCCCGCCGCGGGCACGACGTAGCCCACCAGCCGCCGGTCCCCCGGCCGGTCCTCGCGGACGACCACCACGGTCCGGGCCACTCCGGGCTGCCGGGCGAGCACCGCCTCGATCTCGCCCGGTTCGATCCGGAATCCGTGGACCTGGACCTGCTCGTCGGCCCGGCCCAGGTACTCCAGCTCGCCGTCTTCCCGCCGGCGCACCAGGTCGCCCGTGCGGTACATCCGCTCCCCGGACCCGAACGGACACGCCACGAACCGCTGCGAGGTCAGCCCCGGCTGGTTCAGGTACCCCCGCGCCAGACACGGCCCGGCCAGGTAGAGCTCCCCCGCCACACCCGGCGCCACCGGCTCCAGCCGGCCGTCCAGCACATACGCCCGCACGTTCCAGACCGGCTTCCCGATCGACGGCGTATCCCCTCCCGACAGCGGCCCGCTCATCGTCGTGCACACCGTCGCCTCGGTCGGACCGTACGCGTTGAACATCCGCCGGCCCACCGACCACTCGGCCACGACCTCGCCCGGGCAGGCCTCACCACCGACCATCAGGCATTCCAGCTCGGGCAGTTGTTCCGGATCCGCTCCGGACAGGGATGCCGGTCCGACCAGGGCATGGGTGACCCGCAGCCCGCGCAGCGCGTCGGCCAGCACCTCCCCGGCCAGTTGCCGCTGTTCCGGCAGGACGAGCGCCGCGCCGGCGGGCAGCGACATGACCAGTTCCATGACGGCCGCGTCGAAACTCAGCGAGGCCACCTGACCGACCCGCGATTCCGGTCCGATTCCGCAGGTGTCGATCAGGAACGCGGACAGGCTCGCCAGGCCCAGATGGCTCACCACCACGCCCTTGGGACGCCCGGTGGACCCCGACGTGTAGATCACGTAGGCCGGGTGCGCGGGCAACAGCGGCACCGGCCGGTCCTGATCGGTGACAGCGCTGCCGGACCGCTCCGCCACCGCCGTAGCCACCTCGGGGGCGTCGACGTGGATCGCGGTCATGCCCGCCACGTCCGGCAGGCGCGCGGAGGTGGCCCGGTCGGTGACGACCGCGACCGGCGAGGCGTCGGTGAGCATGAAGTCGATCCGGTCCGCCGGGTAGCCCGGATCGAGCGGCAGATACGCCGCACCGGTCTTGGACACCGCCAGCACCGCCGCCACCAGCTCCAGCGACCGCGGCAACGCCACCGCCACCACCCGCTCCGGCCCCGCACCCAGCCCCAGCAGATACCGCGCCAGCCGGCTCGACCACGCATCCAGCTCCGCGTACGACCACGACACACCGGCACACTCCAGCGCCACCGCATCCGGCGTCCGCGCCACCTGCGCCGCGAACAACTCCGGCAACACCGTCACCGGCACATCCCGCGCCGTGTCATTCCACTCCGAGACAGCCAACTCCGGCTGGAGGCCCATCTCAGTTATGCCCGTTCGGCTTGGACAAGACTGTTGGGGCGCATGTCAGTCCACTGCGCTTCGACGTATTCGAGGCAATTCGAGCGGGAATCCACGTCATGCGCCGTGGTCCAGCCGGCCGGAACAGCGGCGGCGGCGGGCCACAGGCTGTACTGCCCTTCGGAGTTCACCAGGACCAGGTACAGGGCGTCAGGGTCCTCGAATGGATTTGACACGGAAAACCTCATTCCCATTGACAAGCGGATTCCTGGAGGGCTGCCACTCAGGACGCTGGACCGGCTTCCTGCTGCGCCTTGACGCTGTCGTAAAGGTGCTTGATGTTCGAGCTGCCGAACGAGGTCGCACCGACCCGCTCGATGATCTCCAGGAAGATGGTGTTCCTCGGGTGAACGGACTTGGCGAAGATCTGGTACAGCTGGCCGTCGTGGTCCTCGTCCACGAGTATGTTCAGATCACGCAGCTCACCGACGGGGTGCCGGTGCTGCTGGACCCGGTCGGCGAGCGCGGAGTAGTACGTGGACGGGGTGGTCAGCAGCCCGATGCCGCGATCGACGACGTCCCGCACCGTGGTGAGGATGTCCGCGGTGCTGAAGGCCAGGTGCTGCACGCCCGGACCGTCGTGGTCCTTGAGGAACTTGTCGATCTGGCCGACTGCCATGTGGGTGTTCGCCTCGATGAGAGTGAACGTGACGGCACGCGACTTGCTCTGGACCACCTTGATGATCATCCCCTGGTCACCGGTGACGATCCGCTCGGTGAGCGTGAGGTCGAAATCCAGCGTCCGCCGGTAGTAGTCGACGGTCTCGTCGAGCCGGCCCGGCTCGACGCAGGCCGCGAAATGGTCCACCTTGAGCAGCCCGGTCCCCGGGGCGGGACGGTGGCCCGGCACCGCGACGAGGCCGCGCCCGTCGGCTGCCGTCGAGCCGTCCGGCCGCTGGATGAACGTGTGGGTCACGTCGCCGAAGCCGGCGACCGTCGCCGTGGTCACCGCGCCCCGGGTGACCGGCGCCGTGACCGGCCGTACGCCGCGCCGCACTGCCTCGGCGAACGCCCCGGCGGCGTCCGGCACCCGGATGCCGATGTCGCCGATACCGTCCCCGTGCTGCTCCGCGTAGGCGCGCGCGGGGTGGTCCTCGGTCGACTCGGTGAGCAGCAGATCGATGCCGCCCTGCCCGACGTTGACCGACCGCGTCGCACCGTCTGCCGGAGCCGAGTTCGCGCGTACGGCGAAACCGTAGCCGTCAACAAGCCAGGCGAGACTTCGATCGATATCTTCCACATAGAACTCGACATAGTCGATCTTCATGTCCTGTAGAGCGTTCTTCACGGTCTCTACCTCCACCGGCAAATGTCTGGCCTCTGGCGTCCGCCCCAGCGAGCTCCTTCGAGAATCACAGTGCCGGACCGGCTCTGTCGTCTCTCACGTTGCCTGCGTCAGTAAAAGGACAGCGGGTCATGCGTTCTCCGCGACAAGCCGGGAAAGCCTTTGCACGCCCTCCGCGATCTGCTCCGGCATCAGATAGCTGCAGGACAGCCGGACCGAGTGGTCGCCGCCGTCGGTGTAGAAGAACCTCATCGGCGTCCACAGAACGCCGTACTGCTCCGCGGAGAATTCGAGAAGTGTCTCGTCGGCCCGGAACGGCAGGTCCACAACCGCGAAGAAGCCGCCGCTCGGCACGTTCCATCGCACCGCGCGTTCGCCGCGCCCGGATTGCGGGAAGTGCTTCTCCAGCGCGGCGAGCATGGTGCGCAGGTTGCTCCGGTAGAACGCGATCTTGTCCCGGTTGGCGGCGCGCAGGCCGCAGCCCGACTCGACCAGGACGCCGCCGATGACGGCCTGCGAGACCGCCGAGGTGTTCACTGTCAGCATGCTCTTGACCGCCGACATCTCGTCGGCGAGCAGGGTGCGCCCGCCCTGTTCGCCGACCACGGTCTGGTCGGCGACGAGGAAACCCACGCGGGCGCCGGGGAAGCAGGATTTCGAGAACGATCCCAGATAGATCACGCGTCCGTCGGTGTCCAGCGACTTCAGGGTCGGGCGCGGCTCGTCGTCGAGTCCGAACAGGCCGTACGGGTCGTCCTCGAGCAGCAGCAGATCCTGCTCGCCGGCGACGTCGAGCAGCCGGCGGCGGGTCGCCACGGGCAGCGAGACGCCCGAGGGGTTGGAGAAGTTCGGCACGAGGTAGAGCGCGCGAGGGCGCTTTCCGGCGGCGCGGACCGTACGCACCACCTCGGCCACGGTCTCCGGTACGAGCCCTTCCGGGGACTCCGGTACGGGCACCACCTCGACGCCGAGGATCCGGGCCGCGCCGGTCAGCCCGACGTAGCAGGGCTCGGCTGCCAGGACGACGTCCTCGGGGCTCGTACACAGCGCCCGCAGCGCGATGACCATGGCCTCCTGGCAGCCCGATGTGACCATCACCGCTTCCGGCGGCACCACGATGCCTTCGTCGATCTCGAGCATTCTGGCGATCAGGGTGTGGAGCTGGCCGTTGGTCCGCCCGTACTGAAGCAGCAGACCGCGCACCTGTGCCTCGGAGAGTCCGTCGGCGCGAAGATGGTTCAGATAGACACCGAGGTAACGCTGCACGTCCTCGGTCGAGTAGAACCCGTCGTAGGGACGGCCCGCGGCCAGCGAGATCGCGTCCGGGAACCGGCTCGCGACCTCGTTGAGGAAGTTCATCGAGGTCGCTGCCGGGTCCGACACCGAGACGTGCAGGTCTGCACGGGACAGCTCAACCATGGTCCACCGATCCGGTCGCGGCCAGCGTCGTCAGCTCCACGAGCCGGGTGCCGACATCGATGACGGGCAGGTCACAGACGGCGGCGATCAGCGGCAGGAGCGCGGTGAAGTGCGTGCAGGCCAGGACGACGGCGTCGAGACCGAGGTGCTGGGCCAGGCGCAGCGTGGTCGGCAGGTGCGAGGCGGTGAAGGCCGCCTCCACGTCACCGGCCTCGATCCCGCGCACCAGGGCGGGATCCGACACCCCGAGCATCCGATGCCGGGGGGCGATCCGCAGGGCGGTCCGCTCGAAGCCGAGGAGGGCCTGGGCGTTCCCGGTGACCACCAAGGACGACCCCAGCTCCGGCAGCAGTTCGCCGTAGACCGTGACCGGTGAGACGACCGGCAGCACCGCGTCCTCATGGTTCACCACGGCGGACATGGAGTTGCAGAACAGCATGACCTGTTCGGTCCCGCCCGCCCGTAACTCCGCGAGGCACTGATGGAACGAGGCCGCCAGAGCGCCGGGGTCGTGGTACTGCAGCCGGTCCTGCTCGTCGGGCGACGCCGCCATGGCGTACGGGTGTGCGGGCAGCCCCTCGGCGCGCAGCAGTTCGACGCCGAGCCCCGTGTCGTACGGGGTGCCGGCGATGACCGCCACCGCGGGCCCTGTGCCGGCCGTCGTCATGGGTTCACCGTCCTCGGGGCATCCGTCCTCTTCGATGCCCGCAGCCGGGACGGCGGTCGCCGTCTTCCGGCTTGCGGCCGGCCCGGCGCGATCACCTTGCCGGGGTTGAGGATCCCGGACGGGTCGAGCGCGGCCTTCAGCGCCCGGTGCACCCGCATTCCGACGGGGCCGAGTTCGCGGGCGAGCCAGTCCCGCTTGAGCATGCCTATGCCGTGCTCGCCGGTGCAGGTGCCGCCCAGCGCGAGGGCCAGTCGCATGATGTCGTCGAACACCCGCTGCCCGCGGTCCACGCTGGACGGGTCCGCCCGGTCCACCACGATGACCGGATGCAGGTTTCCGTCTCCGGCGTGCCCGACCACCGCGACCAGGAGGCCGTGCCGTGCGGAGATCTCCTCGACACCCTTGATGAACTCGGCGATCCGCGTCCTCGGCACTGCGACGTCGTCGACCACGAGGCCACCTCGCCCGCCGGGAAACGCCCGCGTCGCAAGGTGTTCCATCGCCGGATGGGCCAGTCGGCGGGCGGCGGTCAGCGCCTGGGCCTGTACGTCGTCCTCGGCCACGTACAGGCTGTCCGCCCCGGCGGCTCGACAGCAGTCCGCGATCGCGGCCAGCTCGGCCCCGGCGCGGTCGCCCGTGTCGGCCGCGATCAGCAGCATCGCCCCGGCCGTCCCGGGAAGGCCCATCGGCCGGTATGCCTCGATGGCCTCCAGATGCGTGCGGTCGAGCAGCTCCAGCATGCTCGGGACGTGGCCGGCGGCGGTCACCGCCGCGACGGCAGCGCAGGCGGCCGTCACCGTGGGGTACAGCGCGACCAGAGTCCGGATCTCCCCGGTTGCCGGCCGGAGCCGGACGGTGATCTCGGTGATGATGCCGAGCGTGCCCTCCGCGCCGACGAACAGCCCCGTCAGGTCGTACCCTGCGACGCCCTTCACCGTCCGGCGACCGCAGCGAAGGATCTCGCCGTCGGCGAGCACGACCTCCAGGCCGAGCACGTACTCGCCGGTGACGCCGTACTTCACACAGCACATCCCGCCCGCGTCGGTGGAGACGTTGCCGCCGATCGTCGAGGACTCCCAGGAGCCCGGGTCCGGCGGGTAGGTGAGGCCGTGCGCGGCGGCGGCGCGGTGCAGGTCGGCGTTGACGACACCCGGCTGCACGACCGCGAGGCGCTCCGCCGGGTCCATCTCGATGATCTGGTTCAACCCGGTCAGTGACACCACCAAGGCGCCGTCGACCGCGTCGGCCGCACCGGTCAGCCCGGTGCGCGCCCCCTGCGCCACAACCGGAACACCGTGTGCGGCGGCCACCCGGACAGTCGCGGCGACTTCGGCGGTGCTCTGCGGGCGCACCACAGCCAGCGGAGTGCCCGCAGTACGCAGGTCGGCCTCGTCGCGGCGGTGAACGGCCAGCAGGTCGGGGTCGGTGAGCACGCGGTCGGCGGGCAGCACCGCCAGTAGCTCTTCGACTGTGGCATCCATTCCCGCACCGTAACGAGACGCACGGGCAGGACTCCATCCGGCGACGTGAACTCCGCATTCCGAGAGATGGGTACCGGTGCGCCGGTCGGCCGCCGCGGGCTGATTCACGAAGCTCCGCCGCGCGGCCCTACGCTCCCTGCCCCTGCGGCGCGGCCCGTACCGTCACCGGCACGCCGTTGAACACCGCGGTCCCCGAGACCCCGTCCAGCACCGCGTCGTCGGTCAGGGTGTTCGCGTTGACCCCGGGGTCCCGGCGCGCCACCTGCTGTGTCGAGTCCTGGTGGCCCCAGCCGTGCGGCAGACTCACCACGCCGGGCATGATCGTGTCGGTGATCTCGATCGGCACCGTCAGCTCGCCGACCGCCGAGCCGATCAGCGCCGGCGTCGTGGCGTCCAGGCCGAGCCGGGCGGCGTCGCCCGGGTGAATCTGGAGCGTGCAGAGATTGGTGCCGCCGCGCAGCTCCTTCACGTTGTGCAGCCAGCTGTTGTTCGACCGGAGGTGGCGGCGGCCGATGAGCACGAACTCCGGCGGCTCGGCGTCCAGACACGTGCGCAGCCGTTCGGCCTCCGCGACGAGTTGGGGCGGCGCCAGGTCCACGCGGCTGTCGGGGGTGCGGAGCAGGGCCGGCAGGCGTGGTTGCAGGGGCCCCAGGTCCAGGCCGTGCGGCGCGTCGAGCAGTGCCTTGAGCGACAGGCCGTAGCCGCCGGCCCGTAGCAGTGCGTCCAGGATCTTCTCGGTGCCGTCCTCCCCGTCGAGTGCGTCGGCCGCCTCCCCGGTGATGCCGAGCTGGTCGAGGAACATCTCCTCGGCGCGGGCCGGCTCGGCGCCGGCGCCGAGCCCGGCGGTGATCAGCATCAGCCGGGCCAGGATCTCGGCCTCGGAACGCTGGTCGTCGTCCAGCGGCAGGATCGCACGGGAGTAGCGCGCGTAGTTGCGCACCATGATGATCTGCACCAGGAAGTCGAAGTGCGAGCTCTGGAGCGTCCGCGGCGGCGGCAGGATCACGTCGGCCAGGCGCGTCGTCTCGTTCAGGTACGGATCGACGCAGACCACGAATTCCAGCCCCTCGACGGCCCGGGCCAGCCGGGGCGCGTTGGGGGCCGAGGACGCCGGGTTCCCGGCGACCGTCACCAGCGCCCGGACCTGTCCCTCGCCCGAGGTCTCCATCTCGTCGGCCAGTGTGGCGACCGGGAGCTCTCCGAGCACCTCCGGCAGTCCCCGGACCCGGCTGTGCCACTTACCGGTCGAGAACGCCGGACCTGCCCGGAAGATCTCCAGCGCCGCCGTCTCGGCGAACATCACGCCGCCCCGGCGGTCCAGGTTGCCCGTCAGGGTGTTGAGTACGTCCACCAGCCATTGCGCCACCGTGCCGAACTCCGTCGTGCACGTCCCGATCCGCGCGTAGATCGCGGCCGTAGGTGCCGCGGCCAGCTCCCGGGCCGTCCGCACGATGGTCTCCGGCGCGATCCCGCACACCGGCCCCACGACCTCCGGCGGGAAGCCGCGGGCCAGTTCGCGCAGTTGCTCCAGCCCGGAGACCTCCAGATGCGTCCTGTCCAGGCCCTCGTCCAGCACGGTGTGCACCATGGCCATCAGCAGCAGCGGATCGGTGCCGGGCCGTACGGACAGGTGCTCGTCGGCCAGCGCGGCGGTGCGGGTGAACCGGGGGTCGACGACCACGAGCTTCCCACCCCTCCTGCGCAGGGCCTTGAGACGCCCGGCGAAGTCCGGAGCCGCGCACAGCGACCCGTTGGACTCCACCGGGTTCGCGCCCAGTATCAGCAGGTGGTCGGTGTGGTCCAGGTCCGGCACCCCGATCGCCATCGCGTCGCCGAACATCAAGCCGCCGGCGACCTGCTTGGGCATCTGGTCCACGGTACTGGCCGAGTACACGTTCTTCGAGCCCAGGGCCTGGGTGATCGCCTGCCGGTAGAGGTACGCGCCGATGGTGTGGAACGTCGGGTTGCCGAAGTACAGCGCCACCGCGTCCCGGCCGTGCCTGCTGATCACCTCGGACAGGCCCGCGTCCACCGCGGCGAACGCCTCGTCCCAGCTGACCTCCCGGAACTCGCCGTCCTGGCGGAGCAATGGCCTGCGCAGCCGGTCGGGGTCCTCGTCCAGCTTTCCCAGCACCGCACCCTTGGGGCAGATGTATCCCTTGGAAAAGGGGTCCTGCTCGTCCCCGGTGACCCGGAGGACGCGACCGGCGTCGTCCAGGTCGAGCCGCAGGGCACAGCCTGCCTCACACAGCGGACAGGTCCGGTGCGCGGTCCTGGTGCCGGCTTCCTGGCCCATTACATCGTCGACGGTCATCACTACTCCCTTGGGACGGCGCCTGTTTCCCGACGACAGGGTATTTGTGAACCCGCCCGCGAAAGCCCATGCTCTTCCGCCGCAGCAATCTGCGAGATGCGGCCGTACGCCGAACCGTCCCGAGCGATTCAGCATTCTGAGAGGTGCTCAGGAAACGGCCACCGATCGGGCGCGAACGCTTTGCCGTTGAGCAATCTGGGAGCTTGTCGGCGGGCCTGGGCTTGCGAAGGCTGTGGGGGAACGCTCGGAACCTGCATGGAAGGTGAGCGACTGATGGCTGTTGCCGCGCTCCAGGACGTGCGAGACGTGCTGGCCGCCTACCCCGGTCTCGTGGATGCCGCGGTCCTGACGTATGAGCAGGATCCTGTCGGGCAGGTGCATGTGGCCTATGTCGTGCCCGGTGGTGCCGGGTTCGATCTGGCGGCGTTGCATCAGCACCTGAGGGGGGCGCTGCCCGGTACGGCGGTGCCGGCGGCGGTCGTGGTCGTCGATGCCCTGCCGGTGGCCTCCGGCGGGACACCGCAGGCGCATGTGCTGCCGGTTGTGGAGCTGCGGGGGCTCGGGCCCTACCGGGCGCCGGGATCGGACCGTCAGGAATTGCTGTGCACGATCTTCGCCGAGGTGCTCGCCAGGCCCCGGTGGGGTCTGGACGACGACTTCTTCGTCATGGGCGGCGAGTCCATCGACGCCATGCTGATCGCCAGCCGTGTCGGGCCGGCGGTCGGTGTGGAGATATCGATCAACGAGATCTTCGACGCGCCCACTGTCGCGGAGCTCGACCGGCTCCTGGACACGCTGAGCACCGAGGTCTGACGATGATCGACGTCGCCGACCGGATGCGGAACCTGCAGGAGTCCTCGATCGGCGCCATGACGGTGCGCTGCCAGGAACTCGGTGCCATCAACATCGCACAGGGACTGTGCCAGGTTCCGCCGCCTCCTTCGCTGCTGGCGGAAGGCGCGCGGGATTTCCGGGACATCGGCCATTCATACAGCGAGCCCGAAGGGATCGCCGTCTTTCGCGAGGCTGTCGCCGACAAGCTGAAGAAGTACAGCGGGCTCAGCGTCGATCCGGCGACTCAGATCGTCGCCACGGTCGGCGCGACCGGCGCCCTCATGGCCACGCTCACAGCGCTGCTCAACCCAGGGGACGGCGTCCTCCTGTTCGAACCCTTCTACGGCAACTATCCGACCGCGCTCGGGGTGCTGGGCCTGCGAGCGGAGCCGGTCCGGCTCTTCGGGCCGGGATTCGAGGTCACCGAGGAGGCGCTGCGATCGGCTGTCACCGACCGCACCCGGGCGATGATCGTCTGCACGCCGAACAACCCGAGCGGGCGACGGCTCACCACGGCCGAACTCATGACGATCTCGGCCGTCGCGGAGGAGCACGATCTGCTCGTCATCACCGACGAGGTCTATGAGGACATCTACTTCGGCCCGACCCCGCACATCGCCCCGGCGACCGTCGGCGATCTCGGCAGGCGCACGGTGACGGTGTCGTCGCTGGGGAAATCGTTCAGCGTTCCCGGATGGCGGCTCGGTTACGCCTGCGGCCCGGAACGGCTGATGCACGCGATCAAGGTCGCGGCCGAGTCGCTCGTGGTCTGCCCGCCTGCTCCGCTCCAGGAACTCGGCGCACGGGCGCTGAGGCTGGGCGACGACTACTATCGCGGCCTGCGCGCGATGTACGACCGGAAGCGCCGAATCCTGACGGAAGGCTTCGCCGCCGCCGGGCTGTCGCCCAACGAGCCGGACGGCTCCTACTTCCTGTTCGTCGACTGCTCGGACCTGGGAGTGGCGACCGGGGCGGAAGCGACCGAGATCCTGCTCCGGCGAAGCCTCGTCGGAACGGTGCCCGGCGAAGCGTTCTACCTGAACCCACCGGATCGTCCGTACATCCGTGTGTGCTTCTCCCTTCCTGACGAGGTCATAGCCGATGCCGCCGGCAGGTTGGCGAGAGGGGTCTGACTCATGGCCGAGAACGTGAGTGAGCCGAACGGAGGGCGCGCGGTCCTCGTGACCGGGGCGGCCCGGGGTATCGGGTGGGCCATCGCGCAGCGGTTCGCGCAGGCCGGCGACCGGGTGGCGATCCTGGACCGGGTGCCGAGCGAGGCCGCCGAGAAGCTGGTGGCCGGACTCGACGGCAGCGGGCACGTCGTCGTCGAGGCCGACCTGACCGACAGCGAGGCGGTACTCGAGGCAGTGGATTCGGCCGTCGCCCGGTTGGGCGGTCTGGACATCCTGGTGAACAACGCCGGCGTCTTCACCGCGCACCCGATCACCGAGGTCGACTACGCGACCTGGCAGGAGCAGTGGCGCGCGACGCTGGGGGTCAATCTGGTCGGCGCGGCCAACGTGACCTGGTGCGCGGTCAGGCACATGAGGGAGCGGGATCGCGGCGGGCGGATCGTCAACGTCTCGTCGCGGGGCGCGTTCCGGGGCGAGCCGGACGTGCCCGCGTACGGTGCCAGCAAGGCGGGTCTGAACTCCTTGACCCAGTCACTCGCACTCGCGCTCGCGCCGTACCGGATCGCGGTCTCCGCAGTGGCGCCCGGGTTCGTGGCCACCGAAATGACCACGGAGTGGCTCAAGCCGCCGGGTGGCGACGAGATCAGGGCGCAGAGCCCGTTCGGCCGCGTCGCGGAGCCGGATGAGATCGCCGCTGCCGTGTTCTACCTGGCCTCCGCTCAGGCCGAGTGGGCCAGCGGCGCCGTCCTCGACCTGAACGGCGCCTCCTACCTGCGCACCTGAGCCCGTGGGGGCGGCTGACACCGCCCCCCACGGGTGTCAGCGGGAGACATCGGAGGCGGGGTGCTGCTCCATGAGCGCGGCGATGTCCGCCACTGTCTCGAGCTCGATCAGCTCGTCGTCGGAGATCTCGATGCCGTGGTGCTGACTGAGCACCAACGACAGCTCGACGACGGTGAGTGAGTCCACGCCCGCCTGTTCGAGTGTCGCGTCCGGTCGCACCCTGTCGGAATCCAGCAGCAGGACATCGACCATGATTGCCTTCAGCCGCTCGTACATTGCGTCCTCCGGTGTCCGGTGGCTCCGATGCCCTACGCATCGTGGAGTTCGAGGTGGGGCCAGGTCAGCGTCGTGGCGCCCCAGGTGAGGCCGCCGCCGAAAGCGACGAGCAACAGCCGGTGACCCGGTTCGATGCTCCCGTCCGCCGTCGCCTGGGCGAGCAGGACCGGGATCGAGGCGGCGGCGGTGTTGCCGACGTCGCGGATGTTCTGTGCCATCAGGTCCCGGCTCAGGCCGAGCCGCTCGGCCAGCGCCGCGCTGACGCGCGCGTTCGCCTGGTGGGTGACCACGCGGTCCACGTCGCCGAGCTGCCAGCCGGCCAGGTTCAGCGCCTCGGTCCCCGCAGCGCTCATCCGCTCGACCGACTGCCGGAACACCTCGCGTCCCCGCATCCGGAAGTACTGCGACCCGTCGTCGGGGGCCGGTCCGGAAATCGGCTGCCGCGCGCCGCCGGCCTTGACCGTGATCAGCTCGCTGCGATCACCGTCGCTGCCCAGGACCAGCGGGCCGACTGCTCCCGGCTCGTCGGCCCGGCCGCGCCGCAGCACCACCGCACCGGCCCCGTCACCGAAGATCGGCAGGGTCGTCCGGTCGTTCGGGTCGAGCAGGGTGGAGAACGCCTCCGCGGCGATCACCAGGACGCGCTCGGCCAGCCCCGCCGCGATGAAACCCGCCCCCGTCGCCAGGCCGTAGAGGAATCCGGTGCACACGGCGGAGACATCCAGGGCCGCGACACCGCCGAGGCCGAGGCGCGAGGCCACCTCCGGCGCGGTCGCCGGGCAGCGCTGGTCCGGGGTGGTCGTCGCCAGCACGAGAGCGTCGATCTGCCCGCCGCCGGCCGACTTGAGGGCTGCCCGGCCCGCCCGGACCGCGAGGTCGGACGTCGCCTCGCCCGGCTCCACCCAGCGGCGCCGGGAGATCCCGGTCCGTGCCACGATCCAGTCTTCCGGAGTGTCCAGACGCGCGCCCAGCTCGGCGTTGGTGACGATGCGCTCCGGCAGCCGGTACCCCACCCCGCAGATCACCGCCCGGTCCGCGGCCCCGCCCGGGCCACCGGTCACGGCTCGTCCCCGAGCCCCGCGCCCCTCAGGGCCAGCGCGACATCCATGATGAGGTCTTCCTGACCCGCGACCGCCTGGCGCCTGCCCAGTTCGAAGAAGACATCGCGCGGATCGACGCCTTCGCGCGCGGCGATGTCGAGCACCCGGGTCTTGAATCCGGAGAACACCCCGGCCAGACCGCTGACAACGGAGATCGAGTCGATCGTGGGCGGCGCGGGCATCAGTTCCCGTTCGGCGATGTCCGCCGCGTCCAGGAGCCCGTACAGGTCGATTCCGGTCCGGTACCCGAGCCGTTCCAGCACCGGTACCAGCACCTCCAACTGGGTATTGCCCGCGCCGGCCCCGAAACCCCTCGCGCACGCGTCCAGGATGTCCGCTCCCGCGTCGGCTGCCGCGACGGAGTTCGCCACGGCCATGCCCAGGTTGTTGTGGCCGTGGAATATCACCGGTACGTCGACGGCGGCGCGGATGGCCCGGATGCGCTCGGTGACGTCGGCCGGGAGGTAGTGGCCGGCGGAGTCGAGGATGCCCACCCCGGTGGCACCGTACCCGACCAGACGCGCGCATTCCTCGGCGAGCTGGTCCGGGGTCGCCATGTGGCTCATCAGGAGGACGCCGTGCGCCTGGACACCCTCATCGCGCAGGAAGCCGAGGTGCCGTTCGGCCAGGGTCGACTCGGTGCAGTGCGTACCGATGCGGACCAGATCGACGTCGTGCGCGATGGCGTTCTTGATGTCCTGGACCGTGCCCCAGCCCGGAAGCAGGAAGACACCCAGTTTGCTGTTCGTCAGGGCTTCCCTGGTGATCGACAGCATCTCGTCGTCGTCGAGCTTGGCGAGGCCGACCTGAAGGGAGGAGGCGCCCAGCCCGTTGCCGTGGCCGACCTCGACCACCGGAACGCGCGCGGCGTCCGCCGCCCTGGCGTACGCGCGCAGCTGGTCCGCGCCGAGGCGGTGCCGGACGGCGTGGTGGCCGTCCCGCAGACTCGGGTCGTGGATCTGGATCGGCTTGCCCGGGGTCTCCGGTTCTGTCGCCTCGGTCATGATTTCCCCACGCCTGCCATCGGGAGCCGTTCCGCCGCGTAGCTCTCCGCGACAAGGATCGCGGCGGAATTGATGATGTCGAGATTCCCGGCGTACCGCGGGATGCGGTCCCCGGACGACGTGACCTCGACGGAGATGAACGCCTTGCCGTCATGCACGGTGCACGCGTTCACCGTGAAGCCTCCGGCGTAGGAGCGGACTTCGTCCGCGGCTCCTGCCACCAGCGAGGACACCGATTCGGTTGTGAGGTCCGGGCCCAGCAGGGACATCGCGACCCGGAAGGTCGCCGGCGGCCGTGCGGGGCTGATGTTGAGCATCACCTTGACGTTCCTGACACCGGTGAAGCTGCGGATCGCTTCCTGCGTGGTCTCGACGTACTCGTCGAGGTTCATGCGTGTCCCGCGTCCGATGCTCCGGGTGGCACACGTCGTCACCACCTCGATGTAGTCGATCCGGTGCGCCTGCGTTATCGCGTGCAGGACCGGCACCGACGCCTGCCCGCCGCAGCTCACCATGCTCAGGTCACGATGGGCATGGATGTCCGCCCGGTTGACGGTCGGGATGATCATCTGTCCGCTCCGGCTCGGCGTCAGGTCGATCAGCATCGTGCCCAGCGGCAGGAGCTTCTCCACGTGCTGAGCGTGGGAGGCCGCGCTGGTGGCGTCGAAGACCAGGTCGAAGGGATGCTCGGCGTCCACCAGGGCCTGCACGCCCCCGGCTGAGACCGGCAAGCCCTGCGCCGCAGTCCGCCGCAGTCCCGGAGCGGCTTCGTCGCGGCCCACGACCAGCCCTAGATCGAGCCGGTCGGATCGGATGGTCTTGGCCACCAGATCGATGCCGATGAGGCCAGTGCCGAGCACCGCCACGGACAGCCTGCCGGCCGCTGCCCGGGAGCCGTTGTAGGTCATTCGTCGCTCCTGACACGAGAGGACATCTCAGTCGCGGGCGCGCTTGTACGCCAGCGTGACGCCGTCGAAGATGGGAAGCATGCTCAGCTCGACTCGATCGTCTTCGAGCAGCGTGGAGTTCAGCGCACGCATGGAGTCGGTCTCCGGGTCGCTGAAATCCGGCCGCGCGACGTTGCCGGCCAGAAGGACGTTGTCGATCACCATCAGACCGCCTGGCCGCAACAGCTCGAGGCAGCGCTCGAAGTAGAGCGGGTAGCCTTCCTTGTCGGCGTCGATGAAGGCGAAGTCCACGGTGCCGGCCGCGCCGTCGGCCAGCATCATGTCCAGGGTCTGGACCGCCGGGCGCAGTTCGAGCCGGATACGGTCGGCGACGCCGGCCCGCTCCCAGAACGGGCGTCCGATGTCGGCCCACTCCTCGTTGAAGTCGAGCGCGATGAGGCGGCCGTCCGGGGGGAGCGCGCGGGCCATGCAGAGCGTGCTGTAGCCGGTGAACACCCCGACCTCAACGACGGTTCTGGCAGACATCAGCCCGACGAGGAAGCTGAGAAGCTGCCCCTGTTCCGGCGAGGCCGACATGTTGTGTTCGAACACCTGCGAGGTGGTCGCCGCCCGCAACTCGCGCGCGATGTCGTCCTCGCGGAGCGACACGTCCTGAACGTATCGCTGGATCTCGTCGTCGAGCACCAAATGAACGAGCACCGGTTCCTCCTCGTGGCACCGATGGGGGACGGGCGGCATTCATCGTGCCAGGAAAGAACACGGACAACGTCTCCGAAGTTGCGCATCGGAACAAGCGGAATCGGTGTATAGCAAGCGCGGAGGCGATCCGCTCCGGCGCCTTGGGCATGGTTATGAAGAAATACGAGGGACCGGTCTCATGGATACGACGCATGTTCCTTCACGACGACAGCCGAATACACAGAGCTATGCGGAGAGTGGCATATGACAGCCTTTTCTATTCCCGCCCGGTTCGCCGAGCAGGTCGCCAGGACGCCGCATGCGACAGCCGTGTCCGAGGCTGCGACGGGGGCCGCTCTGAGTTATCAGGAGCTGGACCAGCAGGCCAACCGGCTCGCGCGTCGTCTGATCACGCTCGGGGTCGGCCGCGAGGATCGCGTCGGGGTCCTCATGACGCGGTCCGCCGATCTGGTGGTCGCGCTCCTCGCGATCCTCAAGGCCGGCGGGGTCTACGTGCCGGTCCACGAAGCCGACCCCGCCGACCGGCGGCAGTGGATCGTGGACCGCGCCCGCCCCGTGGTGCTGCTCGTGGACGACGCGATGCGCCTGGCCGGCGTTCCCGACCGCGTGCCGGTTCTCGCGGTGCGCGACCCGGAGATCGCCGGGGAGCCCGTCGACGATCCACAGGTGCCGGTCCTTCCCGATCAGCTGGCCTATGTGATCCACACGTCGGGTTCCACCGGCCGGCCCAAGGGCGTCGCGGTGACCCAGCGGGAAGTGGTGCGGCTCCTGGTGGATCCGCAGTGGGACGTCGAACGGCACGCGCGGGTGCTGCAGTTGGCGCCGTACGCCTTCGACGTGTCCGCGTACGAGATCTGGATGCCGCTGCTGCACGGCGGCCAGGTGGTCGTCGCGCCCCCTGGCCGGCTGGAGCCCTCGGTCCTGCGTGAGCTGATCACGAAGTACGAGATCACCGGGCTCCACATGACCGCCGGTCTGTTCCGGGTGTTCGCCGAAGAGGCCCCGGCGACGTTCGCCGGCGTACGCGAAGTGCTCACCGGCGGCGACGTGGTCTCGCCGGTGGCCGTCCGCCGGGTACTCGACGCCTGCCCCGACCTCGTGATCCGCGCGATGTACGGCGCGACGGAGGGCAGCGTGTTCTCGGCGCACTACGAGATGACCCGCCACACGGAGCTCGGCAAGGCCGTGCCGGTCGGCGATGTCTTCACCGGAATCAGCATCCACATCCTGGACGAGGGCCTCATGCCCGCGCCGGCCGGCGCCGTCGGCGAGATCTACCTCGCGGGCGAGGGCGTCGCCCGCGGCTACCAGAACCAGGCCGGCCTGACCTCCGAGCGGTTCGTGGCCGATCCGTTCGGCCCGCCGGGATCTCGTATGTACCGGACCGGTGACATGGCCCGCCGGACCGCCGACGACACGGTCGAGTTCGCCGGCCGGGAAGACAGCCAGGTGAAGATCCTCGGCTTCCTGGTCGATCTGGCCGAGGTGGAGGCGGCGCTGACCGACCATCCGGGGCTGACGCATGTCGTGGTCCTGGCACGCGAGAGCGAGGACGGGAACAAGCAGCTGGTCTGTTACGTCGTGGATGGGACGGGCACGCTCGACCTCGCGGCGGTACGCGCGCACGCCAGGACCAAGCTCCCCGGCTACATGACACCGGCGGCGTTCGTCCGGCTCGACGCACTGCCGCTGACCGCCAACGGCAAGCTGGACCGCGAGGCGATGCCGGAACCGGACTTCGACCAGGTCGTCGCCTCCCGGGCACCGCAGACGCCTCTCCAGCAGGAGCTGTGCACGATGTTCAGCTCCCTGCTCAAGGTGTCCGAGGTGGGGATCGACGACAGCTTCTTCGACCTCGGCGGCCAGTCGCTGCAGGCGATCCGGCTGTGCAACCGGATCGGCGCCGCGGTCGGCGTCGGGGTCTCGGTGAACAAGTTGTTCGACCACCCGACCGTGGCTGAGCTAGCGGTGTACATCGACGGCAAGCGGGCCGCGCACTCGGCTCCGGCGGCCCCCTGATGACGGGGCCGACCCGGCCGCTGACCGGCGCCGAATACCTCGAGAGCATCCGTGACGACCGCGAGATCTACATCTACGGCGAACGGGTGCGCGACGTCACCCGGCATCCGGCGTTCCGCAACCCGGCCCGGATGATCGCCCGGCTCTACGACGCGCTGCACGATCCGGAACAGCGGGACGTGCTCACCACCGCCACCGACGCCGGCGGCCCCGGAGGCTACACGCACCGGTTCTTCACCACGCCGCACAGCGCGGCCGATCTGGTCGCCGACCAGCAGGCCATCGCGGCGTGGTCCAGGCTGACCTACGGCTGGATGGGACGCAGCCCGGACTACAAGGCCTCGCTGCTCGGCACGCTCGGCGCGAACGCGGACTTCTACAACCCCTTCGCCGACAACGCGCGGCGCTGGTACCGGGAGTCGCAGGAGAAGGTCCTGTACTGGAACCACGCCATCGTGAACCCGCCGGTGGACCGGCATCGGGCACCGGATGAGGTCGGTGACGTGTTCGTGCACGTCGAGCGGGAGACCGACAGCGGCGTGATCGTGAGCGGGGCGAAGGTGGTCGCGACGAACTCCGCGCTCACGCACTACAACTTCGTCACCCACACCGGCCTGCCGGTCAAGGACCGCAAGTTCGCCATCGCGGCCACCGTGCCGATGGACGCGCCCGGGCTGAAGCTGATCTGCCGTCAGTCGTACTCCGCCGCAGCGGAGTCGACCGGCAGTCCGTTCGACTACCCGCTGTCGTCCCGGCTGGACGAGAACGACTCCATCCTGGTCCTGGACAAGGTACTGATCCCGTGGGAGAACGTGTTCATCTACGGTGACGTCAACAAGGTCGGCATGTTCAGCGGGCACTCCGGGTTCGTCGAGCGGGCCATGTTCCACGGCAGCACACGGCTCGCGGTGAAGCTGGAGTTCATGGCCGGCCTGCTGGCCAAGGCGCTGGACATCACCGGGGCCGCGGACTTCCACGGCGTGCAGGCGAGGCTGGGCGAGGTGCTCGCCTGGCGGAACCTGTTCTGGGGGCTGTCCGACGCGGCGGCACGGAACCCGGTGGAGTGGCGGGACGGCGCGGTGCTGCCGAACCCGGACTACATCATGGCGTACCGGTGGTTCTCCCAGGTCGGCTACAGCAGGGTCCGGGAGATCGTGTTGCAGGACGTCGCGAGCGGACTGATCTACCTGCCCTCCAGCGCGCAGGACTTCCGGAACGAGGAGATCCGGCCGTACCTGGACACCTACCTTCGCGGTTCACACGGCGTCGACGCCGTCGAGCGGGTAAAGGTGATGAAGCTGCTCTGGGACACGATCGGCACGGAGTTCGGTGGCCGGCACGAACTCTACGAGCGCAACTACTCCGGCAACCACGAGAACACCAGGATCGAGTTGCTGCGCGGCCAGATCGGCAGCGGGCAGATGGACGGATACCGCGCGTTCGTCGATCGCTGCCTGGCCGAGTACGACCTCGACGGTTGGCGGGCACCCGACCTCGCGCGGGAGTAGGTCCTCCCCACGAGGCCGGGTGACCGCCGTGGGCGACCACGGCGATGGAGCGGGCGACAGCGGTTTCCGGGCCACGACCGGGCCCGGAAACCGCTGCCTCTCACGACGGCCGACCGGCCGGGGCGCCCGGCGGACCGAACCTCACAGACGGCCCACAGGTTCGCGTTCGCTCGTGGAGCTGTCCTCGGAGCCGGCCACCGGGGCAGTCGCGACTTCCGCGTGCACCGGGACACCGAACTTCACCTTGACCGCCCGCCTCTCCTTCCAGAGGTGGTAGACGGCGAGGGTGAGAATGACCGTGCCCACGATGTTGGCCACGAAGTGCCACCAGACCCGGTACGTCACCAGTGCCGGGCCGGGCTCGATGGCACCGAACCAGGTGGACAGACCGATGGCCCGGCTCGCGCCCATCACCACCGAAGCGGTCAGCACGATGTGCTCGATGCCGTGGATACCCTGCATCCAGACACCCATTTTGGCCCACTTGCGCGCCTTCAGCTGTCCGGCCAGCCGGTACGTGATCTGCGCGACGCCGACCAGTCCGGCAAGGAAGATGAAGTTCCCGGTCAGGTGCAGGATCTCCATTCCGAGGGCGGGCTTACCGGGGTCGACCTGGCCCATCCCCCGGGCGAGGCTGTCGGCCCACGGAGTCATCCATGCGGGAGAGTACGGGTTGGCGATCCAGTAGCCGGCCTGTGCGACATGTTCCTGGAAGTGGCCGATCTGGCCCACCACGCCGACACCTATGAGCCCTACTGCGAACTTGTACATCCACGGCTTCACCGATTTCCGGTTTCCGACCGCGAGCACGGCGACGGCGGCCCACATCGCGACGGCCCAGCCGATGAAGAGGACAGCGCCCAGAGTGTCCACCGCCGAGGCGGTGGATTCCATCCCAGGCATACCGGAGTGATCCATGCGGAGTTCCTTCCTGGTTGTCTCTCAACTGAGGAGATCTCAGGGGGTGGCACAGAAGCGATTGCCGGAGTTCGGCGGTGCACATAATACGTCCAACAGGGGCCGGTAGGCCCTGGTTCACCGAGAATTGGGGTCGCCGGGGAACCTCCGGTCCGCCGCGAGGTGGACCGGCACCAGCCTCCGCTTTACCAGCACAACACTGCTCCAGGCCCGCCCGGTCCGCTTCTTCCGGATTGCTGACGTGAGCGTGATCACCGGGTCGCTTCCGGACCCCCGGGCGGCACGGTTTCGCCGGCCGGAGCCGGGGCGCCGAGGTCAGGGGCATTGCGGATGAGCCGGTCGAGCAGAGGCGCGGTGGCGGCGGTGGATATGACGGCCATGAGAACCATGATCGTGAACAGGTTCGTGGAGATGACGCCGAGTTGGAGGCCGATGCCGAGGACGACGATCTCGGTGATTCCGCGGCAGTTCATCAGGGTGCCCATCATCGCCGACCATCGCCAGTCGCAGCCGGCGAGCCGGGCCGCTCCGGCGGCGCCGAGCCACTTGGCCGTCACGGCGACGGCCAGAACGATCGCCGCCCAGCCCCACTGGCCGCCCGGAAGAGCAGCGAGGTCCGTGCGCAGACCGATGTCGACGAAGAACAGCGGCAGCAGCACGGGCACGACCACGGCCTGAAGACGGGCCGCGCTGCGTTCGACGGCCGGCACCCCGCGCGGCAGGGTCGCGCCGACCAGGAACGCGCCGATCGCGGGGTGGACTCCGATCCGGTCGGTGGCCCAGGCGGCCAGCAGCAGGCCGGCGACCAGTAGCACCGTCACCAGCTCGTCGGAGGTGCGGGCGGCGCGCTCCAGGGCCCGCTTCACGAGGCGACGCCCCGCCATGAGTGCGGTGGTGAGCGTGGCGGTCAGGGCGAGGGCGACGAGGGCGTCCAGAGGGGAACCGGCGGTGGCCAGGGAGGTGACCGCGATGAGCAGGCACCAGGCGAGCGCGTCGTCGACGGCGGCGCACGCGAGCGCGAAGGTGCCCAGGCGGGTGCTGGCCAGGCCCTTGTCGGTGAGGATCCGCGCGAGAACGGGGAAGGCCGTGATGGACAGCGCGGTGGCGATGAACAGGACGAAGGGGAGGCGCTGTACTCCGGGCGGGGCGAGGGCCGGGTACATCGCCAGTGCGAGGACGGTGCCGAGCGCCAGAGGCAGCACCATGCTGCCGGTCACGACGGAGACGACGGCGCGGCGGCTGGCGCGCAGGGAGGGCAGGTCGAGTTCGAGGCCGATGAGGAAGAGGAAGACGAGCAGGGCGAGGTTGCCGAGTACGGAGGTGTAGGGCAGGACGGCGGGCGGCAGCAGGAGGTGCTGGACGCCGGGGGCGAGCCAGCCGAGGAGGGAGGGGCCGAGGAGGATGCCGACGGCCATCTCTCCGATGACGGGTGGCTGGCCGAGACGGCGGGCGGCCCAGCCGCCGGCCTGGCAGGCCAGCACCACGGCGGGGACGGCGACGAGGACGAGTTGGAGAGGGCTGGACATGGCAGGGGTCCTCCGGGGACAGCTCTGGGACCTCTCCGGAGAATCTGCGTGGAGCAGTCCGCGGCTCTGGTGCTCGCCCACGCTCTCGGCTTCGCTCGAGCAGGGGAGATCCCACTTCTCGGCGTGCCGGCCGATATCTCGCGTACGGGACGTACGCGGGATATCGGCCGGTCCGGCCGGAGTGCGTGCCAGGCGGCGCGGGCCAGGCGGGACTTTCCGGACACAGCCTCAGGGCATGCGGGCATGGGCGAGCGGTTCAATGGCCCGGAGTGTGCGAGCCGGGCGGGGACACCTCGGTGCGGGTGCGCGGGGGTCAGGTATTCATCAGGCACCCTGCACGGACATCCGCAGGCCGCCGCGCACCCGGAGCGAGAGCATCGGCTCGGGCACCACGGACGCGCCCTTCGGCAGCACCAGGCGCAGTTCACGCATGACCATCGCGACCACGAAGACCGCCTCCATCATTCCGAGGTGGTTCCCCACGCAGAAGCGCGGTCCGGCGCCGAACGGAATGTACGCGTAGCGGGGACGCTGCGCGCGCCGCTGCCGGTCGAAGCGTTCCGGATCGAAGCGTTCGGGCTGCTCCCAGAACGCGGGATGACGGTGCAGCGTGTAGGGACACACCACTACGTCGGCACCGGCCGGAATGTCGTAACCGGCGATGACATCAGGGCCCTGGGCGATCCGGGAGAGCATCCACACCGGCGGGTAGAGCCGCATGGTCTCCTCCACGACCATCGTCGTGTACGTCAGCTGCTGCAGGTCTCCGAACTCCGGCAGCCGGTCGCCGAGCACGCGCCGGGCCTCGTCGCGCAGTCGTTCGCCCACCTCGGGATTCTGATCGATGAGATGGAAGGCCCAGCTGAGGGTGCTGGCCGTGGTCTCGTGGCCGGCCAGCAGCAAGGTGACCAGTTCGTCGCGCAATCGGCGCCGCGCCACCCGCGGGTCCTGTTCGGCGTGCACGGATTCGAGCAGCCGGGAGAGCACGTCGTCCGTGTCTCCACCGGAGCGCGACGCGCGGTGCGCCGCCAGCTGTTCGGTCACCTTCTGCAGCCGGGCGCGGGCGGCGCGGAAACGGAGCTGCTGGGGCAGTGGCAGGAACTGCGGGACCGCCCCGAGGGTGACGACCTCGAACATCGCCTGGTCCTGTACGGCCTCGAAGTCGTGGCCGAGGGAGGCGTGACCGCTGAGGTCCTCGTCGAGCAGGGTGCGCCCGAGCACTCCCAGGGTCAGCTCGGTCATCTCGGCGGTGACGTCCACCGGCCCGGTCCCGGTTCTGGCGCGCAGCCGGCCGACCATCCGCTCCGCCTCCTCGGCCACGACCGCGGCCTGGGCCGCGATCCGCTTGGCCTGGAAGGCGGGCTGGATCACCCTGCGCTGTTCCCGCCACAGCTCGCCCTCGCTCGTCAGCAGTCCGTCGCCGAGAGCCCGGCGGGCCTGGTGCAGGCCGATGCCCTTGTGGTAGTTCCCCGGGTTGTCGGCGAGCACGTACTTGGCATAGTCGGGGTGGTTGAAGAAGTAGAGCGTCTTGGGGCCGATGGCGACCCGCACGGCATCACCGTAGCCGTCTGCGGCCGTGCGCATGAGCGCGAGCCGGTCGCGCAGCAGCATGTTGAGCAGCTTGAAGGTGGCGAGTCGGGAGGGGCCGGGCGGGCGCCGCCGATTGCCGGTCGCTTGTGCCTGGGTGGCGGTCACTCTGCTCGGTCCTCCGCGCCTGCGGCGACCCGCCCGGCGATCCGGCAGCGCCAGACCTCGTAGGCCGGCGTGCCCGCGTCCCCGGCGGAGGGACCGGGCTGCGACTCCTGGCAGACGTTCATGGCCTGCTCGGGGGTGATGCCGCACAGTACCTCGGTGGCCAGCTCGGTGTGTTCGTTGCCCAGCCCCGCCTCGAGGCGCGCGGTGGCGGCGAACGCGGAACCCTGGGCGACCCATTCCCGGTGCTTTCCGGCCCGCTCCCGGAAGAGCTGCAGTTCCGCCTTGCCGACGCCTCCGGCGTACGTGGCGGCCAGTGCGGCCCCCGCGTACAGGTCGGCGTGCCGTTCCTCGGAGAACGAATCGAGCAGCGCGGTGATCCGCTCGACGTCCGTCCCGCCGACGAACCATATGGCGCGGCCGATCCCTTGGTCGATGACCCTGTTGGCGTACGGGGACCGCTTGGCGCCGGGCCAGGCGAAGTCGGGGTCCTGGTACTGCCCGCGCACGTACTGGTCGGTGCGGAAGTACGCCTGGTGGAAGCCGTAGCCGTCGAGCACGAGCCAGCGCAGCAACGGGTCGGCGGTGTACATCCGGGACCAGCGGAACCGCGGCACCCGTGCCATGGCCCAGCCCACGCCCACATAGGCCATGTACGCGTGTTTCGAGGCCTTGCCGCACAGGAAGCGCTCCACGTGCCGGCTGCCGCCGATCGGCAGCCCGTCGCGCACCGCCATCCCCATGGCGGCCCCCTCGTACGCGAACCCCCTGAACTCCGGCGGTACGGTCTCGAGCCCGACCTCGGCATCCGCGGTCGAGGAGGCCGCGGCAGCGTAGGAGTAGCCGGTCAGGAAGGACTCACCGACCGTTTCGAGCCGTTCGCGTGCCTCGGGACTCTTCACGTGGAATCCGCGGGTGGACAGCTTCGTCTCGTTCATGCTCGGGGTCAGCAGGCGGCTGCGGAGCCGGCCGAACTGATTCGCCATTTCTACTCCTCGTGGGAAGGGGCGACGACCGCGCTCAGCAAGTCCGCGCGGATGTTCCGGCGCCACAGCTCGTACTGCGGCACCGGGCCGGTGCCGGTGCGCTCGACCTCGGTGCGGTCAGCCAGGTCCACAGCCTCCTCGATGCCCCGTCCGGTCAGCTCGAACGAGGCAGTGACCGTGTGGTCGGGCACGAACTCCGCGTAGTGCCTGGCCTTGACCGCGAAGACCGCGCCGACCCCGAGGTCCGCGGCGTAGCCGGCTCGGGCGGCCGAGTCCCGCAGGCCACCGAGCTCTTTGGCCGTCGCGCCGCCCGCGAAGGTCGCGGCGAGACCGACGCCGCTCCACAGGTCGGCCCGCCGGTCCTCGGTGAAACGCTCCACGGCCGCGGCCACCGCGGGGGGGCGGCCGCCGTGGATGAACCACAGCGCGCGTCCGATCCCCTGGTCCACGGCTCGCGGGAAGTACTCTGGATGCCCGTCCCAGGGGTACGGCGCGGGCCGGTACTGCCTGTCGACCCACCGCGCCGTGTCGAAGTACGCGCGGTCGAAGCCGTACCCGTCGACGGCCAGCCAGCTCATCGTGGGGTGGAAGGGGATTTCGCTGAGATCGGGCAGTACCTTGCGCCACAGCGGACGAGGCAACCGCGCCATGGCGAAGCCGATACCGATATAGGCCAGGAAGAAGTGCGGACGGCCGGAGCCGAGAATCAGCTCCCTGGTCCGGTGCCCGCGCATGGCGTCGCGCACGGTGAACGCCATGGCGGCCCCCTCGTACGCGAATCCCCGCATCTCGGGTTCGACCATCGCCAGCCGCTGTTCGACCTCCGCGATCCCGCGGGTCTCGATGCCCCATTCGAAGCCGACGACCACCGACTGGGGGATCATCTCCAGCCGCGCCGTGGCCGGAGTCGGGGTGACGGCGAATTTCCGGCCGGCGAAACTGACCGAGTGCAGCGAAGGGGCCAGCACAAGCTTACGCAGCGCACCGAGTGGTGTGGCCATCTGGCAGCTCTCCCTTGACTGTCGGTCTCCACGGTCCGGTCCGGGCCGACCGAATCCGCCTCGGACGCCCTTGTCGGGCATCATCGCCATCGTCCGGGCGGGCCGGCCACTTCCGGAGTGCGGCGTCGCCATCGTGCCGTGAGGGCCGGCGCCGCACTCGGCAGCGTCCCCGGCCGTGCCCACCGGCCTGGGCCGGTGGGCGTCAGGCGGAGAGCCGGTGGAAGCCGCCGCCGAAGTACAGCAGCGGGTCATCGCTCTCCGCGCGCCCGATGTCGAGCACCGAGCCCAGGAAGATCGAGTGGTCGCCGCCGTCGTGGACCGCGGCGAGACCACACTCCAGCCACGCCTGCGCACCGGTCAGGACAGGAGCTCCGGTGTGCTGTCCGGGCGTGGTGTCGACCGCATCGAACTCACGGGAACCTCGTGGCCTGGTACGGTCCGCGAAGTACTTGGCCACGTCCTTCTGAGCGCCTGAGAGGACCGAGACCGCGAAGGCCTTTTCCGTCAGGATGGCGTCGTGGAGGGCTGCCGTGCGCTTCACACACACCAGGATCAGCGGTGGTTCGAGCGAGACGGAGGTGAAGGAGTTCGCGGTCATGCCCTGGGGGGTGTCCCGGCCCGTGGTGAGGACGGTTACCCCCGTGGCGAAGCGTCCCAGGACACCGCGCAGTTCGCCGCCTACGCGATCCGTCCGCGGCGGGTCCGCCGCGGGCAGGGGGCCATGACGCGCGGTCAGCCGGTCGACAAATGTCATGTCCTGGCCCCGCTCGTCGTATCGATGAGGTGCCCGTGTTGCCCCGCCGCGTAGGGCGCCAGTGCGCTGCGCAGCGCCTCCGGCACCCTGGCCGGCCGGGTTTCCGTGTTCGGGCCGCGCATGCACGCAATCCGTTGCTGTCCCCGCGCCACGAGGTCTTCGGTCCCGTCCTGCCGCACACAGACGTAGTCGAAACTGAAGGCCACCTGGGTCTGGGTCAGGTCGTCGAGGCGCATACGGATCGACAGCTCGTCGAACGCCGTGATCTCCGCGAAGAACTCGCAGTCGACCTTGAGGGTGAACAGCTTCAGGTCGTCCTGGATGTCCGCGAGCACCTCGGACGCGTGGTCATGCAGGAACATCTCACGGCACCGCCCCTGCCATCGGAGGTAGTTGGCGTAGTAGACGTTGCCGACCAGGTTGGTCTCCTCGAAACCGACCATGTGGCGGTACTCATAGTACGGTTGCATCGTCAGTCGTTCCTCTCCACGGTCTGCGCCATGAGGGCGAAGACAACGGGATCGCCGACCCCTTCCAGGAACGTCGGGAAGGTCGCGATCCGGGCCGTGCCCGAGCGCAGCACCACCCAGTGCTTCTCCGCCCCGGGTGTGCTGTCGACCGTGAGTGCGGCGAGAGCGCGGCCGTTCTTGCGCAGGCACTCGACCGCGCTCCATACCCTGGTGGCCGCGACCGACAGCTCTTCGTCCTGCTCGGTGGCGATCAGCCGGGCGAGGGAGGTTCCCTCCGGCCCCAGCATCCCCTCCCATTCGTCGAGGGAACGGGGCTCGGCCGGCTGCACGTCGCAGGCCACCGGTACCTCGCCGGTCACTACGAAGGTCACCCCCGCGCCGTGCGAGGCGGAGACCTGCGGCCCGCCCGCGACCTCGGGCCTGCCGTCCGGACGATAGGCAACCACCGTCCGACGGCCCAGGGCCCAGCCGGTGGCCTCCGCCGTGGACTTACGGCGGGCGGCCAGTCCTGTCGCGGGTGCCTCGCCGTCGGGCCGCACGACGCAGCGCACGGCCTCGGGCAGGAGCCGCTCGGCGCGCCGCTCCAGGTACGAACCGAGCAGAGCGGGCTGCCAGGGCCCGGTTCCGTCCTGCTTGCGGACCGCCTGGAGAACCAGCCCCTCCCAGCGTTCGACCAGCGTGCCCTGCTCGTCGCGGACGTCGAGGTTGTAGACGTAGGTGTCCCCGGTGCGCGAGCGTTCCCGCGCGTGCAGCGTCACCTGCTTCTCACCGCGCGCGGCGGTGGGATCCATCAGGTGGAGGCGCTCGACGCTCACCGGGAGCAGCGTGGCGTCCGGCACGCAGCATTGGATCGAGTGCATCAGGGCGTCCCGCGTTCCCGGGTCGGCGAGTACGAGATCGGCGGGCAGATGCCGCGCGAACCAGGGGATCGTGGCCACGTCCGAGATCTCGGCGACACACTCCCGTGCGGCCAGCTGCCGGTAGCCGGCGAGGCGTTGGAAGCGCGGCCCCTGGAAGAGGACCGGTCCGTAGAGGTCCCGTGCGGGGTCCAGCGGGATCCGCGGTGCGTCGTCGGGGACGGGTGCGGGCCCGGTGTCCTCCGGCTCCGGGCGGTCGTAGCGGAGCGTGGCGCGGAAGTGGTCGGCCTGGAATCCGGTCTCGCTGCTGCGGATGACGGCCTTCACGGCCCCGACGCTCTCGGCCAGCACCGCGACCCTGATCGTGGTCTGTCCGTCCGGAGGTATGACGATCGGACGCAGGAACTCCACGTCCTCAAGCGTCGGTGCGCCCTCGAACCCGGTGAGAGCCGTGGCCGCCTGGGCCATGGCCTCCATGCCGAGGACCGCGGGGAACAGCAGGTCGCCGTCGAGCTCGTGGTCGGCCAGGTAGGGGTCGCCCGAGGCGCTCAGGTCGGAGTCGACGACCAGTTCGATGCCCGGATAGTGGGCTTGCGGGCGGTCGACGAAGCGCAGGAGCGGAAGGTCTGCGGTCTCGAGGGTCAGCGTGGGCAGGCCGCCGGCACGCCCCATCACGACCAGGGCGGACGGCGTCTGCGGCTCGGCGAGCAACTGCTTGAGCATGGCCACGCCGTCCTCGGTGGGGATCGGCTCGATCCCTTCTCGGACCAGCGACTCCAGCACGCCGAGCCGCTCGCCCATCCCGGCCCCGGACCATACGGACCACTCCAGAGCTATGCAGCGGCAGGCGGGGTAGTCGTCCTGGACGCGCTGGGTCAGTTCGGTGAGCCAGTCGTTGGCGGTGGCGTAGTCCCCCTCGCCGCGCAGGCCGGCCCGGCCGATGATGCTGCCGAATGTCAGGAGGAGACGCAGTGCGGCCGGATCCACCGCGGTGAGCACGTTCTCCAGTCCCGTGATCTTCGTGGCGAGGGTGCGGCGGAACGACGCCTCGTCCAGACTGGCGAGCGCGTGCGGTTCGTTGCGGCCCGCACCGTGGAGCACGGCGGTGACCGGCCCGAGTGCGGCGCGGATCTCGTCGACCGCCGCCTTGACCTCGTCGCCGGACGTGACGTCGGCGCTCACATAGCGGAAGTTGATACCCGCCGCGGTCATACGGCGGAGGTTGGCCCGCAGTTCCGGATCGGTGGCCGGGTCCGAACGGCCGAGCAGGCCGACACCGGCACCGGTACCCGTGGCGAGGGCGAGGGCGCATTCGGCGGTGATGCCCTTGCCCCCGCCGGTCACCAGCAGGACGTCCCCGGTGCCGAGCCCCTGCTCCGCCCCGGCGGCCGCGCCACGTTCATCAGCCGGGGAGGCGAGTGGCAGCACGCGGAGCACGGGCACGGTGCGGCGGTCGTCCACCCCGTAGCGGACCTCGCTGAACCCACGGGTCGCCGAGACATCGGTGACGACGCGGGCGCTCAGTTCCTGTGCGCGTTCCGCCGGCATCGCGTCCGGCAGGGGCAGGGTGACCACCGTGGTCGCGATGCCCGGTGCCTCCAGGTGCAGGGTCTTGGCCAGGCCCGCCGCACCTCGCCGGTCGCCGACCGCGACGAACCGGGAGGCGCCGGTGCGGGAGAGCGCGGCGCGAACAGCGGCGATCATGAGTGCCGTGTGGTTCTCGTCGCAGTCCCTGGGCAGGCACAGCAGCACGCCGCCGCCGAGCCCCGCACTGTTCAGCGCTTCGTGGAGCGCGGGCGCGAGCGGGTGCCGTTCGGGTGCGAACAGCTCCCAGTCCCCGTCGCCGGCGGACCCGGGTGCGGTCGCGGGGCCGGGCTCCGCCGGCACCAGGTCGATGGCGAAGGCCCGTACCCAGGGGGCCACTCCGTGGGGCACCTGGGGCTGTGCCGCATCGTCCTTGCCCGTCTCGTCCAGCCCGTCCAGCAGTTCCGCGAGCTCGGCCAGCGTGGAGGTGGCGAACGCCGTGGTCACCATGGGCGCGGTGATGCCGAGTTCCTGGGCGGCGCGGTTCATGACCTGCGCCACGGTGATGGAGCTCAAGTGCAGCTCGTCGAGTGGGTTGCTGTGCGGGGTGACCGCCTCCAGGGGCAGTTCGGCACGCTCCGCTGCGAGGCGCAGGACCACCGAGAGGCTGTCGCGGCCCTCGGCCCCGGCGCCTGCCGTGATCTCGTCCGCCGGAGCGGGGACAGGCGGGGCGTCCAAGCGCACGTCGGCGAAAGGCAGATCGACCTCGGGAGTCGACTCGCACGGGCTGGCGAAGAAGCGGAATTCCTTGTCCAGGGGCAGCGGCCGGGTGAAGCGGTCCTGGAACAGCTCGGCGTGCCGCAGGCGTGCGCCGAGGGCGTACGCGGCCGCGGTCGCGGTCAGCAGTCCGGACAGAGACGTGCTGTCCGCGTCGAGCGAGACGACGGGCACGCCGGGGGCGATGTCCGCGACCAGGCCCCGCAGGATCTTCCCCGGGCCGACCTCGAGCAGGAGGTCCACCTCGGTGGACAGGGTCTGGACGGCCTCGGCGAAGCGCACCGGTTCCAGCACCTGCCGGGTCAGCAGCTCCGGCACATCGGTGCCGGCCGTGACCTCGTCGGCCGTCACCGTGGAGATCATGCGGCGGGCGGGCGGGGTGAACTCCTGCGTACCCAGGTAGACCCCGAACGCTTCGGCTGCGGGGGCGACGGCCTCGGAGTGGAACGCGTGCGAGACGTTGATCGCCGCGGTGCCCAGTCCCCGGGCGGAGGCGGCGGCGCAGACTCGCCGGACGGCCTCCACCGGCCCGGAGATCACGGTCTGTCCGGGACCGTTGTAGCCGGCGACCACGACCGGTTCCCCGGCCAGCAGCGGTACGACGTCGTCGGCGGAAGCGGCGATGCCCGCCATGCCCCCGCCGCCCGCACTCGCCTCCGCCATGAGCCGGCCGCGCTCCGCGGCGATCCGCAGCACCGAGGCTTCGTCCGTCGCTCCCGCCCAGTGCAGGGCGGTGACCTCACCGAGGCTGTGTCCGGCCGCGGCCACCGCCTCGATACCCAGGGTGGAAAGCACCCGCAGGGCGGCGAGGGAGGAGGTGACGATCCGCGGCTGCGCCACTGCGGTGTCGACGAGGTCGCCGTCGGTGGGCAGCGGGTGCGCACCGTACAGCTCGTCGACGGAGGCGAAGCGCCGGCGTAGCGCACCGCCGTCGCCGCGTCGGCCGGCGCCCTGGCCGGGGAAGAGGAACCCGATGCGGGCATGTGGCGTCGCGCTGCCCAGGAACACTCCTCCCTCGATGTCGAGCGCCGACCGTGCTCCGCCGTCCAGCAGGTTGAGCAGCTTGGTGAAGCGCTGCTCCACCTGTTCCGGAGTGGCCCCGACGACGGCGGCCCGGATCGGCCGCCCGTCGAGGTCGCTCTGCAGCGTCGCGGCGAGGTCGCCGAGTTCCGCGAAGGACAGTCTTGGAACGAAGGCGGCCAGGTGGGTGACCTTGCCGCGCAGTTCGGCCATCGTCCCGGCGTCGAGCAGCAGCAGCTCCACGTCCTGCCGGGACCGTACGAGCTGCCGGGTGACTCGGCCGACGGCCTCCTTGCGCACTCCGTCGGCGTGTTCGACCACGACGTGCGCGTTGATGCCGCCGAACCCCATGGAGGAGACACCCGCACGGATGGGGGCATCTCCGGGCCACAGCTCCGCGTCGCTGGGTACGCGCAGGGCCGGCCGGTCGCCGGTGAGTTCGGGATGCGGGTCCACATGACTGGTCGCGGGCGGGATGACCTGGTGGCGTACGGCGAGGATGGCCTTGATGAGTCCGGCGACCCCTGCCGCCGCCTTGGTGTGCCCGAAGTTGCCCTTCACCGTGCTGATGGCGGCGGCCGCCGTGTCCGGGTCGGCGGCCCGGCGTGATTCCGAGAAGGCGCGCAGCTCGGTGGCGTCGCCCACGGCGGTACCGGTGCCGTGACCTTCGAAGTAGCCGACCGTTTCGATGCCGAACCCGGCTGCGGCGTAGGCGCGCTGCAGGGCGAGCCGGTGTCCGCTGGCCTCGGGCCGGGTGATCCCGCCGCGGCCGTCGGAGGAGTAGCCCCAGCCGGCGACGCTCGCATACCGGAACTTGCCCTGTGCGACAGCGTCCTGGTCGCGCATGAGCACGAGCATGCCGCAGCCCTCACCGGGCCAGAAGCCGTTGGATCCGCGGTCGTAGACGCGCATCTCACCGGTGGCGAGAGCACCCGTCTTGGCGAAGCCGATCACCTCGAAGGGGTCGATGCTGAGGTCCACCCCGCCGACGACGGCGACGTCGAGCCGTCCGGCGGTCAGGGCGTCGCACGCGGTGGCGACGGAGAGCAGGGACGAGGAGCAGGCCCCGTCCACGGTGAACCCGCCGCCCTTGAGGTCGAAGTGGTTGCAGATCCGTCCGGCGATGGTGTTGGCGAGACCGCCGGCCAGGGAGTCCTCACCTATCGGCGGGAAGGGGCGCTTGTAGCGTTCCTCGAGCTCCTCCAGGAACTTGGCCAGAGCGGCGTCGTCCCAGCCCTGCTCGCGCAGTGCCGCTCCGACGGTGCGGCGCACATAGGGCCAGCGCAGCCGCATCAGGTTGGCCCTGCTGAACTCGCCGGTGAGGGTGTTGCCGATGATGACCCCGGTGCTGAGGTCGTCGAGGCCCTCCCCGAAGGGGAACCCTGCGTCCTCGAGGGCCCGCGCGGCGGTGTCGAGCGCGAGCCAGTGCGTCATGTCGGTGGCGCGGAAGGTACTGCCCGCGACCCGGTACTTGACCCGGTCGAACTCGAAGCCGTCGAGGACCGCGGCCTTGTTCGAGTAGAAGCGGTCCGGAGCCGCGGGGTCGGGCGAGTAGTAGTCCTCGGCGCGCATGCGCTCGTCCGGCAGCCGGCGGAAGGCCCGCCGGCCGGCCAGGACGTTCTGCCACAGTTGCTCGTGGGTGTCCGCGTCGGGGTAGCGGCAGGCAATGCCGACGACGGCAATCCCGGCGGGTTTGGCAGGGGAGGGGGACGTCATGCGGCCACCGCCTCGATCGTGGTCTTGTCGCCGAGCTCCGGGCTGGAGCCCCTGGCGTGATCGCCCCCGGACGTCCCCGACGTCTTCCGGCGCTGGACGAAGTGGGCCACCCACCAGCCGATGCCACGCAGTGCGCAGACCACGGTGGTGGCGAAGAAGAGGGTGTAGACGACGTTGAAGAGCATCATGATCCCGTAGACGACGGCGACCGACGCCCCGAAGACGAACTGATTGCGCCCCTTGGTGGGGGTCGTGCCCGGGTCACTGATCATGTAGTTGGTGAACAGGACGAAGGCCACACCGCTCATCGGCCCGAGCGCGGAGGCCAGAGCCACGTCCCAGAACCAGTGACGGATCAGGGCCTGGATCACGAAGCCGCCGAGCCAGCCGACGATCAGTGCGGTCCGCTTCGTGAGCGCCGTGTTGATGATCGTTCCGGCGGTGACGATGATCAGCGGAATCGCCACCCGGAAGAACGTGTCGGCGTTCTCGGTGAACTCGTAGGGCGGAGCGATGCTCACCCATGATCCGAAGCAGACCAGCGCGAGGGTGATCCCGAAGTTGGACGGGTTCATGTAGTGCCGCATGCGGCCCGCGATGGGGGCCTGCAGCACGTGCTTGCCCGCGACACCCACGAACACCCCGAAGAGCACGGGCAGGATCTGGTTGTTCGCGTACAGCAGCATGTTCACGGCCAGTGCCGTGATGTGGGAAGGCAGGAGGAACTCGTAGACTCCGCGGAATCCCCTGCCCTGGAAGCGCGGCGAGCGCCGCTGGGCCCAGGCACTCAGCAGTTCGAGGACGATTTCGGTGGTGTAGCCGGTGACGACCGCAAGGAAGGGCCACAACCACGGCTGCTCGAAGCCGAGCACGCTGTATCCGATGATGTTGAACACGGACATCGAGATGGCGAAGTTGCGCAGCGCGAGGTAGCGCGGGTCGGGCTTGGCCGACGGTGCGGAACCGGCTGGTGAAGAGGCGACGTCGGTCATCGGTTGGCAACCTCCTGCGCGGTGTCGGTCAGCATGAACGTGTGGGTGCCGGGGGTGAGCTTCTGGGTGGTGCTGTGCCTTTCGCCGTCCGCGTCCCGCCACGACAGTTCCACCATCGCCGGCCCCTGGTGCGAGCCGAGTCCGAAGTGCACGTCGAAGCTGCGGAATCCGCTGTGGCCGCCGCCCCCGTCGAGCTGGGAGACCTGGGTGCCGGCAGGCGTGGTGACCTTGACGGTGGCGCCGTAGGCGGGCGCGCCGGTGTTCGCGATGCCCTTGCCCGTGTCCTCGCCGGAGCCGGTGGCAGGCCGGTACAGGCGCAGGCCGAGGTACTGCCCCTTCTCGGGTGCCTGGTTGGCGTAGAAGGCCGGCGGGCCCCACTGTCGCGCGACGGCGAAGTCGAGGGCGCCGGTCCCGGTGGTGTCGCCGGTGGCGAGCGCCCTGGTGGGGATCTCCACGTCCAGTCCCAGCTGCTTGGACACGTTGGCGTATTTCCCGCTCTCGGTTTTCGCGTAGAAGCCGAGTATGTCGTCGCCTGCGATGTCGTCACCGGGCTGGACGTTGGGCCACATGGCCGGGTTGGACAGCAGGTTGTCGTTGGTCATGGCCATCTCCTGCAGCCAGGGCCAGCGGTCGATCTTGCCCTTCACGAAACCGGTGGCCTGCAGGATCGACAGCTCCCCGTTGTTGAGGAAGTCGGCCATCTTGGTGTCCCAGCCCCAGCCGGTCCAGGCGACGCCGTGCTCTTGTGCCTCCTGGGTGAAGGGCGCCTCGCCGGCGGCCAGCTTGCGGGCCATCTCGGCCTCGTTGCCGGCGTTGTTCATCCAGAGGAAGTTGCTCTCCTCCAGGCCCCAGGCGGCGGTGATGTTGCTGACCATCATGTCGAAGCGGCCGTTGTGGTCGACGTCGGCGAAGTCGACGCCCATGCCCTTGAACGAGCCCTTGCCGAGCACGAAGGACTTGGGCGTGGTCGGCGTGCGCTTCCCGGTGGCCTCGGTGAACTTGATGTGCCCCGGGGTGGACCGGTTGTAGAGCAGGTGGTCATGGCCGAAGTCTTCGGCGATGTACATCTCGGGCAGGTCGTCGCCGGTCAGGTCGGCCCCGGCGATCGCGAGCGTCCAGCCGGTGGACGCGCCGTAGGGGATGGCGCCCTTCTCCTCGACGAAGGAGATGGTGGGTTCGTCGCCGGTGCTCGCATCCGTCCAGCGCAGGACATGGTCGCCGCCGGCGTTCTTCGAGTTCGACAGCGAGTCGTTCATGCCCACGTTGTCGAGACCGTCCGGGTCGAGCACGTCGGAGTCCCGGAAGTAGTTCCCCACGACGACGGACGGGTGTCCGCTGCCGTCCAGGTCGCCGACGTAGAGCGCGTCGGTGTTCCAGCGAGGACCGTGGTACGCGCCGTCGGTGCTCTGCGCCGGCACCACCTCGCGGGGCACGTACGCGTCCGGCGACAGGGTGGTCGCATTCTCCTTGGCCATGAAGACGATGGGGGTGCGGCCCCAGTAGGAGACCATCAGGTCCATCCTGCCGTCACCGTTGAAGTCGCCCGGAGCACAGCCGGTGGGCGCCATGGCGTCGTCCATCGGAAGCGGGGCCGCGTCGAGGACGAACGGGGTGAACCGGTCCTCCTTCACGGCGGTCGGCGTGTACGTCACGACGACCTGGTCGGTACGGGTGTCGACGATGCACATTCCGTCGGCCTTCCCGTTGCCGACCAAGTCGTTGACCGCGATACCGGCGCCCACCGACGAGATCCAGGACCGTATCTTCTGATAGGCCGGATTTACCTTGCGAACCGAATTCATAGGTTGCGAGTTGTAGCCAGGCGGCAGCGCGATGGGCATTTCCTGGAACTTGTACTCGGCGGCGGACTGATCACCACCGTCCACGGCGACGGAACTCCGGACCGAAATGAACAGGGACGCGGCCACCAGCACGGTCACCACACCTGGCGTCATTCTGCGAAACCGTTCACGTTGATTCATCGCACTCCCCCTCACTTACCACAAAGAGCTGGACGGCTGTCCGGCTTGGGTTCGCGTTCCGAGAATGAGTGACGACAGCTCGCACTGCCTCTCCGATATTGCTTGAAGCAGGCGGCACCCCGGCGGACTACTCGATGTCGAGGGAAGACAGCACTCTCGAAGGAGGCTCCGTCGATGGCCGGGCCGGCCCCGGAGGAGGGCCGCTCAGCTCCTCCGTACCGCCGCAATGCCTCCTCAGCGCGGCGGTCACCGTGTCCCGGTCCGCACCGACGCTCACGAGGAGACCGGTCATCTGGGCTTCGAAACAGACGTCCGCGTCGTACGGCTCGACCAGGTAGTCCCCGAGTTCGAGGGTCACGAGACCGTGCAGCGCGACCCACATCTGATGGGCCACGAGGTACTCGTCACCGGTGTCCAGCCTGCCCAGCTCCATGCCGCGCTCCACCGCCCGCACGAGGACGTTCAGTGTGTAGCGGCCGTGCTGACGGTCCTCCGTGGTCAGCGAGAAACCACCGAGGCTCGCACCGCCGAACATCACACCGTAGAGGTGGCGGTGCTCCAGCGCGTTGCACCGGTAGGCCGCCCCGAGGGCGCAAATGTCCGCGACCGGGTCCGACGACTCCCCCACCTCTCCCAGATGTCGGTCGAGCAGTCGGAAACCTTCCTGGACCATGGCTCTGACCAGATCGTTCTTCCCCCCGAAATGCGTGTACACCGCCGTCGTGGAGGTACCCACCGCCGCGGCCAGACGGCGTGTCGACAGTGCGGCGGGTCCCTCCTCGGCAAGCAACTGTGCGGCGGCTTCCAGGAGTTGTACGCCAAGAGCTGGGTTCGCTGTCCGTGGGCTCACCGTTGACATCCTGTCATGTCGATGCGATCCTGACGTAACGATGTTACGTAACAGTGATTTCGTGAGGATGGACAGCAATGCCCACTCATCACCAGAACAGCACATCACATCTACTGAGTACCGGTTATCAGCCGGTGAGTGAAGAGGTGACCCTCCCCTTCCCGGCAGTGCGCGGGCAACTGCCCACCGAGCTCGACGGCACCTTTCTGCGGATCGGCCCCAACGCGCTGGGCGGCCACGACCCGGCCCGCGATCATTCCTTCGCCGGCGACGCGATGGTGCACGGCCTGCGTGTGCGCGACGGCCGGGCGGAGTGGTACCGCAATCGCTGGGTGCGCACGGACCGGGTGGCACGTGCCCTCGGTGAGCTCCCCACGCCCGGACCGCGCCTCGGCCTGTCGGACAACACCAACTGCGGCCTCGTCCGGCACGCCGGGCACACGTTCGCGCTCGGCGATGGCGGAGCACTGCCGACACGGCTCGGCGACCGGCTCGAGACGCTCGACCGGGTCGACTTCGACGGCACCCTCCCCGGCGGCTTCAGCGCCCACCCCGTCGTTGATCCGCTCACCCAGGAGATGCACGCGGTGACGTACGAGCCGGGCCGCCCCGGCGTGGACCACCTGACGCTGGACGCGTCCGGCCGGGTACGGCGATGCGAGAACATCACGGTGAAGGGCACCCCGATGATGCACGCCTTCTCACTGACGGACCGGGAAGCGATCATCTACGACCTGCCGGTCACCTACAGCGCCCGGGAGGCGGCCGCGGGCTCGCGCGTCCCCTACACGTGGGACGACAGCCATGGCGCCCGCCTCGGCGTGCTGCCCCGGGAGGGCAAGGACGCCGATGTGCGGTGGATGGACATCGCACCCTGCTTCGTCTTCCATCCGGTCAACGCGTACGGGCGGGGCCGCCACATCATCATCGACGTCATCCGCCACGAGCGCGCCTTCGATCGCGACCCCCTGCATCCCAGCGAGTCCTCGCCCACCCTGTGGCGCTGGACCGTCGACCGGACCAGCGCCACCGTGACCGAAGCCCAACTATGCAGTCAGGTCCAGGAGTTCCCCCGTATCGACGACCGGTACACGGGTTCCCCCTACCGCTACGCCTTCACGGTTGCTCTGCACCCCGGGCAGGGCGCCGCACTCGCCGGGCCCGCCCTGCTTCGCCATGACCTCGTGACCGGCCGTGTCGACAGACACGACTTCGGACCGGGGCGCGAAGGCGGCGAAGCAGTGTTCGTGCCCCGCTCCGCCGACGCCCCCGAGGCGGACGGCTATCTGCTCAGTGTCGTCTACGACACCGCGACCCAGTGCAGCGACCTCGTCGTCATCGACACCGCAGACTTCACCGGGTCACCGGTCGCGGCCGTCGGCCTGCCGGTGCGCATCCCGCACGGCCTCCACGCACAGTGGAAGGCCGGTGGCTGACAACGCAGCACACCGCCGCCGCCCACGGTAGGTGAGGCACCCGGAGGCGCCCATCCACTCCCACGGAATACCGGTCCCCGCCTCCTGGGAACGGTCAGCAGGCGTCGGCCATGAGGGCCCGGTTGCGGCAGTCGAACTCCGGCAGCGCGAAGAGCACCGGCAGGTCGAAGACACTGCTGTGACGCAGGGTGATGTCGAGCTCGATGACCTCCTCGGACCGGACGGTGATCGAAGGGCAGGTCCCTATGAGCATGGGACGCTGCGCGCCGTACTCCGGGTCCGAGCCGTCCAGTCCGGCCACCCGGATGTACCAGGCTCCCTCCGGGAGGCCATGCAGCTGAAACCTCGGCCGCTCGGGTCCGAGAACGTCCCAGGAGACCGGTTGGCCCTCTGCGATCGGGCTGCCGAACGCCCCGACGTACACGTTGCGCAGAGGGACGACCCCGGACCTGTGCACGGTGCCGACCACGGTGCCGCAGCGCGGATCGGGCGTCGGCGCCTGGGGCGGCGGGCCGAAGTTCCTGAGCCGCGCGTGGTCACGGTAGCGCGTCGGCGCCAGCCCGACGCTGCGGGTGAATCTGGACGTGAAGCTGCCCGGGCTGTTGTAACCCACCTGGTACGAGATGTCCGTGACGCCCAGTTCGCTGTCGCGCAGCATCCACTTGGCCTGGTGCAGCCGGATCGCCGAGAGGAATCGGCCCGGGGAGGTGCCGGTCACCTGGCGGAACACACGGGAGAAATAGAATCTGCTGAGGAGCGCGGCGTCGGCGAGGTCGGACAACGACACCGGCTCGGTGTAATGGTTCCACATCGTCTCGATCGCACGGTGCACAGCGTCTTGCACGAGGCCTCCAGTGGGGGGTCAACCTGGGCAAAATCAGGATGCTGACGGACTACGACGAGGCGCCGGGGCGGCCGGAGGGGAAACGGGTCACAGACCCGCCGCCGACGGCTGTGACATATGCGCACCGCTCGCGGCCCGCACAGGCCGACGGCTCGCAGCCCCGGCCATGATGTCCGCGCTGCTGCCGGGCACGGCGATCAGCACCGGCGGATCCAGCAGGCTCGCCGGGCGAAGGACGATGTCGGCAGGCATCAGCAACACCCCGGGCCGGACCGTGATGGGCCCGTACCGTCCGACGGAAAGGTTCTCCGGGGCCCCCCGTCCGCGTCCGGCCAGGGCGGACGGGCTTCCATAGGGGACGGAGGCCGCCATCAGATGCCACGTGCCCGGCCTGACGTCGTGCAGTTCGAACGGGCCGGGCCCGTCCATGATGGTGCACTGAACGGGGTTGCCCTGCGGGATGGGGCTCGCGAAGAGCCCGACGAATACCTGGCCCAGGGGTCGGTCCGCGGGCAGCACGATCCGGCCTTGCACAGAGAGGGAGGACGCCGCACCGGAGCCGCCCGCACGTGGCGGCTGGGCGCTCACGCCGCGAAAGTCCCCGTCCAGTTCCCGGAATCGGCTCGGCGACAGACCGACACATTCCTTGAATCGTGAACTGAATGTCCCCACACTGCTGTACCCGACCTGAGCGCTGATATCTGCCACACTTCGGTCGGTGCCGACCAGAAGGCACTTCGCCTCCTGGATGCGGAGCGCGGACAAGAAGCGCCCCGGGGAAGTCCCGGTCACCTCCCTGAACATCCGGGAGAAGTGAAATTTACTGAATCGTGCAGTCCTCGCCAGGTCATCGGTGGTCAAGTCCTGATCAAGGCGGTCATGCATATATGTGATGACCTGGAGGATTGCCATCTCCATGGAGGCAGTGGTCATGAGGCACCCCTTCGAAGATTTCAACCGCGGGAACGGCCCGCGGGCACCGACTGGACCCTCGTCCTGTCCGACAGCTCCTCGGCAAAGCGCTGCCAGGCGTCCGAGCACTTCATTGCAATTTCCGCAACGGTCTCCGCGCAGTGCGGAGGGACGGTCTCGATGAGTTCTTTCCATGCCTCATCGGTGACGAAATGACCGTGGAGCCAGCGGAGGAAATCCCGCCCGGATTGAGAATTCCTGAGGGACGGGTTGTTGCTCAGGGTCCGCAATCGGTCCCGAGAGGTGCGCCCCATTGTGGGCCGGGCGGTGCACACCTGGGCGCCCCGAGCGGTGGGCGTCCGCGCCGGGACTATGCGCGGCTGAGCGCGGGAGGTCCGCTCCTCGTCCCGGCGCATGCCTTGAGTGGTGCCGAGTGACGACAGCACCGCCTCCTGGGGAACCGGCTTCAGCGGCCTCACGGGGGTGCCGGACGCGGGATCGGCGACCTGTCCGCACTCGGTAGCGGGGTCCGGAGCAGGCAACCTGCCGGCAGGGAGGTTCAGCTCCAGTGGACCGGCAGTCACACACCGGCGGACCTCGGTGACGGCTCCGACGTCGAGGCCCGTGTAGACGGCGATGCTCAGGTCGGACATGGCGGGGAAACCGGTGAGGATGCGGCGGACAGCCGCGCTGCGGTCGGCGAGTGACAGGAGCAGACCGTCAGCGATGTTCCGGGTGACCGACTGGATATATGCCTCGTCCTCGGATCCGTTGAAGAACTGGGAATCGACCGTATCCAGTCCGAGAATGACCGCCGCCCTGACGCGATGCATTCCGTCGATCACCCGCATGGACGGTCGGTGCACCAGTATCGGCGGTAGCGATGCATACACTTCGGCAAGGTGCTGCGCATGAGCTTCGTTGACCCCATTCAGTCGCGGAGAATCCGCGACTGAGAGGTCTTTCACGTATACGGGCTGGGTGAAGTAAGGCGGTTGGTCCCTCATTCTTGCAGCGATTCCCTTCACGGGTCCCTCCAAAACGAGTTGCCGGTCTATCACCACACCGGGCGGGCCTGATTGACACAGCGGGCAAGTCCCGATCCGAACGTACTCATTACCCAGTTCTCTGCAAGTGCTCGATGATCCGAAACGGAAACTCTGGCCGGTCCTTTCCGAACAAATCGGCAGGCCGACCGGCTCGGACCGGTTGTACGTCCGGCGCATCGGCCGCTATCCAAGTCCTGGAGCTCATGAAGATCTTTCTCCCCGTGACACCGGTCTCCACGCCACCGTTCCGACCGGCCGAAGCTAGAAGAACCGGATCACGTCTGGCAACGAATCGCGCTACTTCGGCTACTTGCCGTTGTGGCGGCATGCTGCGGTACGGCACGCCATGAGATGCGCATCCCCGTGCGGCAGACGCAGCCTTGGCCAAAGGCATGTGCCCGGGTCAGAATTTCCCGAGGCCGTGAAGAAGAGGACACCCATGCTTGACCCGCCGACCCGGGCCCGCGTCTTCATGGCGGGCCGTCCTCGGAACCGAGCAGCAACAGCCTTTTCAGCACTCGGACTTCGAGGCACCGGCAGGGTCGGCGTACATGTTCGGCCGGGGCGTCAGCCGGGTTGCCTTGAAGCTTCCCTCGGGGGGCGGCAACCGCGGCCTGACAGGAAAGCCGCTGCGAGCAACCGGTTGTCCGGGATCCGAACGCGGCGCCGGACCGCCCCGCGGACGGGGCGGTCCGGCCTCGGGATCAAGCTCCGTGCTCACCGTTCATGGTGGATTCCACCGGGAGCCAACTACCGGTCCTGCGGGCCGCGGAAAGCGCCGCCCAGGAAGCCAGCGCCACCAGGTCGGCGTCGTCCGGCCGGTCCTTTCGGTAGGCTCCGACGACCGTGGCGTCGATCTGGTACGAAGCGAACGCTACGAGCAGAGCGAGCCGGCCCGCCGGGCGGTCGGCCGGCGGCAGTTCGGCGAGCGGGGATTCCACCCAGCTACGGCTGAGCCCGCGCGGCAGGCCGTCCCAGACCTTGAGCTCCCTGTCAAGCAAGTCCATGACACTCGGGGCTACCACCTGCCGCGCCGCCCGGTCCACCGCGCCGGCGGCTCGGGCGAAGGCCTGCGCGATCGTCCCGTTCGACCGGGCCCAGGCGAGATCGGCCGGCACCGGCTCCCACGGCAGCAGATCCAGTGAGGCGCCGGCCTCGCCGATCCTCCGGCTCGACCCGCGAATGACATGGCTGAGCACACGCTGCACCATGCCGAGCCCGGCCCTCGGGGCGCTCGCCGGCATCGGCGCGTCCTCCAGGAAGGTGTTCACCATCCTGTTGAGGTATTGGAAGAGCACCGCCACACCGGCGTACTCGGGAGCCTCCTGCGAAGTGAACGGCACGTGCGGGCTCTCGCCCGCCCGCGGCCGCGTGGCCGCCGCCGTAGCCCAGAGCGCTGCCTCGCGCAGCCGTGTCTCGGCCGCCTCCGCGGGCCGCCCGGCGGCGATGGTCCGCGCGGCCTGGCCGCCGGCCAGGCCGCGCAGCGTGGCGCTGTGAACGGACACGCAGTACGGACACGCATTCACCGCCGAGACGGCCGCTGCCACCGCCTCCCGCACCGCGCGGTCCACCACGCCCGGGGCGATCAGCGTCTCCCGGAGCATCAGCCATGCGGCGGTCATCACCTCGGGGGCAGGAGAGTGCAGCACCACCGGCGGCGCCAGTACACCGAACTCCCGCTCCATCTGCCGGTACACCTGGGCGGTGAGCCCGTCCGCCTCGCCCGGCCGGACCGGGGTGACATGGTGGATCTGGGCGAGCGCGAGTCCGCGCATGGCGCGCGCGAAGACCGGGGTCACGCCGGTCACCCCAGGACCCTGCGAGCGGCCGCCGCCGTACCGCGCCGGGCCGCTCCCCCGCCGTCCGGTGCGGGCGCGCCGTAGCGGACCTCGACTCCGCGTTCACGCAGTGCGTGCACGATCCCGGGCACCGCCCGTTCGGCGAGTGCCGCGATGGTGAAGGCCGGGTTCACCGTCAGCGCCCCGGGTACGGCCGAACCGTCGGTGACGAAGATGCCAGGGTGCCCGCGCAGCTCGTGCCGGTCGTCGAGCGCCGAGGTCGCCGGGTCGTCGCCGATCCGGCACGACGAGAGCGGGTGCACGGTGTACGCCCCGATCACGTCGTTGGTCCATGGCATCACCCGGGACAGCCCGTTGTGCTCGAAGATCTGCCGCACCGCCGCGTCCGACACCTCCCAGCCGCGCAGCGTGTTCGCGGTGGGCCGGTAGCGCAGGGAGCCGAAGCCCAGCAACTGCTGCGAAAGGCGCTCCGAGTTGCCGGTCGGGGGCGGCGGACCGAACACCCCCTCGTTGTCGTCCTCCGACATGGTGAAGACCGTCAGCCAGGAGCGCCACTTACGCAGCATCTCCTTCTTCTCGGGCCCGTACCAGGTCGGGCCCTTCGCGTCCGGGACCTGCGCCAGTATGGTGCCGAAGCCTGGGGGGAAGTACAGCTGCTCCAGGGAGAATCGCTCGTACTCGGGCAGCTCCCCGTCGAGGCGGTCCCAGGACGCCACGACCGGGCCACGGCCGATCTGATAGGCGCCGTACGCGTTCGCTTCGTCGCGGGAGAGCCCGAGCAGCTCCCTGACCTTGTCCTCCTCGAGCACCGCGGTGTTGAGCCGTTCGCCGTTGCCGGAGAAGTAGCGGCCGACCGCGTGCGGCATCGGGCCGAGCTCGGCCTCGGAGCGCTGCAGGATCACAGGGGTGGCCGCGGTGCCGGCCGCGAGGATCACGACTTTCGCATCGATGGTGCCGGAGCCGGTCTGCTGCCGGTAGTCGACCTCGTGGATCGTGTTGTAGTGCACCCGGTAGCCGCCGGTGTCCAGCTTAGTGATCTTCTGCACCTCGTGCAGAGGCCTGATCTCGGCACCGTGCGAAAGGGCGGCGGGCAGGTAGTTGAGCAGCAGGGACCGCTTGGCGTCGAACCGGCAGCCGGACATCATCCAGTTGCAGTTGGTGCAGAGACTGGTGTCCACAGCGGACGGCGAGGGGTTCGCGGTGTGCCCGGCAGCCTTGCACGCGGCGGCGAAGACCCCGCCGATGTACGGCACCTCGTCCCACGAGGTAGGGGTGACCGGCAGGGCCTCGGCCACCCGGTCGTACCAGGGTTCGAGGGTGTCGCGGTCGATCTCGGCCGGCCACATCCGGCGGCCGAGGGATCCGTGCCGCTCGAAGGCGAAACGCGGGGCGCGCGGCATGGTGGCGAAATAGACGACGCTGCCGCCGCCCACACAGTTACCGCCCAGCACGCTCATCCCGTCGCCGACCACGAAGTCGAACACGCGGGTGGTCGAGGAGCCGAACTTGAAGTCGTGATCGAAGTCCTCGGCGTTCAGCCAGGGCCCGCGCTCCAGTACCGTCACCTTCGCGCCGCCGGCGGCGAGATGGTAGGCGGTGATCGAGCCGCCGAAGCCGCTGCCGACGATCAGGACGTCCGTGGATTCGGTGGCGTTCACACGGGGCTCCCAGTGGGGTCGGTGTCGGGGTGTGCGTCGGCCAGTTGCCGACCGTAGGAGTAGGCCGGGAAGCGCCACAGCCCGTCCTCGCCGGGCGGGGCGAAACCGAGGGTGGCCAGACCCGGGTGCCCGGCAGCGATGGCGTCCGCGGTGTGCAGGTGGGCGCCCGTGTCGAAGGCCATGAAACTGAACATCGCCAGGCCGGCCCACATCGCGTGCTCCGGGTGTTCGGGCGCGAGCAGCTCGCCGACCAGCGCCAGCCTTTCGTCGTAGCGGAGCCCGACGAAAGGCTCGCGATCGTCGGGGGGCAACCCTTGCTCGGTGCGGTACCGGGCGGCGTGTTCGTCGAGCATGCGGGCCAGGTCGTCGAGTGCCGGGGCCATCCCGCCCTCAGGCGTTTCGAGGACCTCGATCGCACCCGACGCCACCGCACCCCCGCCCGGGCTCACCCCGGCCACCGCACGGTCGTCCGGATGGCGCTTCTCACCGGGGATGATCGTGTCGGCGAAGGCCTCTAGGGTTGCGTTTCTCGACTCCGAGCGTTCCGGGTCTGGCATGGCGGACTCCCTCGGACGCGGCAAATGCCGTTTTGGCGGTCTGTGTCCGTGCGTTTGAGCTCGTGGGGCGTGGACGATTTTGGGCGGGTGCGGTGGTTCGCGCATCTTCGTGACTGCCGGTCGGTTCCACACGACGTGGCGATGATCCGCACCGGGCAACGGACGAGAAGACAGACCGCCGGTTCCGGCAACAGACTCGTTTCGCCCGCATCGACCGGCGTGTGCAGGAGCCCGTTTTCCCGGGAAGGACCGCTTATGACGAAATCATTCGACATATATGCAGATCTGGTAGCCGAGGGTGAGGAGATCGACGCGCTGCTCGACGGTCTGGACGAACAGCAGTGGCAGTCGCCCACACCCGCCCCGGGCTGGACCGTGGCTCACCAGGTCGCTCATCTCGCTTTCGTCTGCCATCTCGCCGCCACTTCCGCACGCGACCCGCAGCGGTTCGCGGAGTACGCGACGCAGGCCAAGAACGGCTTCCAGGAGGCGGTGGACGCTGCGCTCGCCCAGTTCCTCGCCGGGGGGCCTCAGGCGGCGAGGGCACGCTGGCGTGAGGAACTGGCCGCTTCCGTGGCCGGGCTCGCCGCGGTCGACCAGAAGGACACGGTGCCCTGGCTGGTCAACCCGCTGCCGCCGACGGTGCTGGCCGCGGCCGGCTTGATGGAGGTATTCGCACACGGTCAGGACATCGCGGACGCGCTCGGCGTGCGCCGGGTGTACACCGACCGGGTGGGACACCTGGCCTGGTTCGGTGTGCACACAAGGGACTTCGGCTACCACGCGCATGGACTGGTCCCGCCCAGCGAGGAGTTCCGATTCGAGTTGACCGCCCCCTCCGGCGCGACCACCTGGACCTTCGGGCCAGAGGATGCCGTCGACCGGGTCACAGGGCCGGCTGCCGACTTCGCGCTACTGGTTTCCCGTCGCCGCCACCACGCTGACCTCTCGGTGCGGGCCGAAGGAGCCGGGGCCGAGCAGTGGCTGGGCATCGCACAGGCCTACCGCGGACCGGGCGGAAACGGGCGGAAGCCGGGTCAGTTTGCGCGGTAGGGCGAGACCCGGCGCTCAGGCGACACCGCTGCGGATAGGTAGTACTCGATGACGTTGTCGGAACTCAGCAGCCGCAGCGGGGTGTCCATCGCGACGATCAAGTACTACCTCCGGGAAGGACTGCTGACCGAGGACAGCGCGCCACCACCACCCGCGCGGAGTACGACGAAGAGCACCTGCACCGCCTCCGGTTGATCCGGACACTCATCGATGTGCGTCAGATGTCGGTCGGTGCGGTCAAGAGGGTTCTCGGCGCCATGGCGAGGCAGCACGATCCGCACCGGATCTTCGGAATGCTGATCGACGGCGGGCCGGCTTCGCCGGATGGGCGTCACGAGCGGCAGAAGCGGGCAGCGCAAAAGGGAGAAGGGTCCGGGCGTCGCCGACTCGCGCAGACTGATCAGCGAAATGGGCTGGGACGTCGACCCCGGTACCGCCGCCGTCGAGAGCCTCGGCGATGTTCTGCATTCCCTGCCGGAGCTGGGTGCGGAGATCAACTGGCAGACGCTGCTGCCCTATGCGCGACTGGCCGCTCCTCCTGGAGCCGTTCGCTGCTCGCCCTGCGTCGCCTAGCCGAGGAGGACAGATCAGTCCGTCTGTCCAGCAGGAGCGTGGAGAATGGGGCACGTTGTCTCCTGACAGACACCCGGAGCGGCTGCACGGCCGGGTGAAGAAGTGCCCATGAGCCGCGGACGACGCGACGTCAGTCAGCGGCTGCCCGCCTTTCCTTGGCCTGGTCACGGTTGCCGACGCCCAGTCGGGCCAGGGCCTCCCGGAAGACGGACACGTTCTCACGCGTCATCTCGTAGGCGATGTTCTTGTGCCAGCTGGGGTTGTCCGGGTCCCAGACGGGAGTGATGGGTGCGCTGGTCCCCTCCGGCCACCAGCCCTCCCGTACTCCGCGCGGGACCGCGCGGGAGAGGGCGACGGTCGGGCCGTTGAGTTTGCCGAGGACGCTGCGCAGATGGCCGGCGTCGAGATAGCCGTCGCCGTCGAGTACGACCATTGTGGCGAACCGACGGGCGCCGGCCGTCAGCGAACGGAGGTAGCGCTCGGCGCGCTCGACGGTCCACTCGGTGTCAGCGGTGATGGCCAGCTCGTGGCGATGCTCAGCGAGGAGTGTGAGCAGCTTGCGTTCGAACTCCTCGCTCACACCTTCGATGGTGAATTTCAATGGAAACCTTCCGTCAGATTCTTGCCGGTTTCTCCGGGGTCTTCATTCTCTCCTCCCCGGCCTGCGTTTCGTCAGGCCTCCGGGTCCAGGCGGCGACCAGGGCGAGGAGGCCCGGGAAGCGGTCGTTCAGGTCGGCGATACGTACGTGACTTCAGCGTGAGGAGTTCACGGACGATCGTCAGGCGGAGGGGGTTGCTGAGCGCGCCCAGGACGGTCTCCAGGCGCCGGTCCTCGACCGGCGGCTCCGGTACGGGTCGGGCAGGTCCGACGACTTTGGGGATCCCCTGGCTGCGGTGGCCTGTGGTGTCTGTGGGGGGCGCCCGGGTACGCGTGCCCGGGGTCGCCGCGCGGCGACCGCTGTCAGCTCACCCTTGCGGTCGCCGTGTCAGGTGTCGTCCTCGCGGGGCTCGCGGTCGGTGGCGGCGTGGTGGTTCTCGCGGTCGGTGGCGGACCCCACTCCCCCGCCTTGCCGTCGTCGGTCCCTCCGCCCCTCGGCGCCTGAGGGCCGCTGCCCGGCGCCGTGACCGTCTCTACCGTCCGTGCCGCGGAGTCCGAAGAGGACGGGCTGCTGCGGCTGGAGGTGACGTTCCAGGATCTGCGGCATACCGAGTGGGCGCTGTGGCGGTTCGGAACGGATGCCGAGGTCCTGTCCCCCGCGTCGCGGCGTACGGTTCTGCGCGACCGTGCCGCCGCGCTCGCCGCACATACGCGTCCTCGTCGCCCATTATTACGGCGTAATAATGGGCGGCCGGTCGCGGAGTATTACGGCGTAATAATTCCGGGACCGGCCTCCCGTGACGGCTACTGGGGGTCGGCCGCCGAGGTCACCTCCGCCCTCATCCGCTTCGACTCCGCGATCTTGTAGTCGACGAGCAGTTCCGTCAGCTTCCGCCTGGACGGGACGTCGAGCTCGGCGATGATGAGGTTCGTCAGGGCGTGTGGATCGGTCGAGGGCAGCCGGGCGGGGGTGTCGGCGGGCGGCTGCCGCTTCTCCTGGGGGGTGGGGGGTTTCCGGGCCCGGGTGGCCTTCAGGTGCTGGAGGTGGGCCTCCTGTTCCTCGGCCTTCTTCTTGCCGACCAGGCGCAGCGTGGCCGCGGATTCCTCGCCCGACTGGAGCTTCTCCTTGAGTGAGGGGGTCAGGGTGAGCAGCGCGAGGCGCTGGGAGACCCAGCCCTGGGAGCGGTGAAGGCGGGCGGCGAGGGCTTCCTGGGTGCCGTGGATCTTCAGGAGCTGTTCGAGGGCCTTGGCCTCGTCGAGGTGGTTGAGCTCCTGGCGGTGGATGTTGGCGACGAGGGCCGATTCCAGTATCTCGTCGGGGTTGCTGCCGAGCTTGTCGTCGAGCATCACCTTGATCTCGGTGAGGCCGACTTCGCGGGCGGCGGCGAGGCGGGAGTTGCCGTCGATGACGACGTACTTGGTACCGGGTTCGAGGTCGGCTTCGCGCCCGGGATTGCCTTCGAGGTAGGCGAACCGACCCATGATGCTGATGGCGGTCTTCTGCCTGTGGTCGCGGAGGCTGTTGCCGAGGTCGGTGAGATCGCCGAGGTCGGACCTGGGGTTGTCGGGGTTGAGGCTGATGACGCCGACGGGGAGCTCGACCGGGGGCGGGGCTCCCTCGGTGGGGGCGGCGGCGACCTGGTTGATGGCGGCGCGGCGGGCGCTGATGGACTGGGTCTGGCCGAAGGAGGAGCCGGCGCCGAGCCGGGATGCCTTGCTCATGAGATCTCCCGGGCGAGCGCGCGCATGCCGACGGCCTGGTCGCAGCGGGGGGAGTAGGCGAGCAGGGGCTGCTTCACGCGTACGGCCTCCTTCTGTTCCTTGAGGTCGCCGATGACGCCGACGACCCTGGGATTCTTTATGTCCATCCAGGAGTTGAGGGACGAGGTGGCGATGTAGCCGCGGCGGGCGTCGTAGTGGTTGACGACGATGCCGAGGTAGTCGAGTTCGAGATGCATGTCGTCGCGGAGGTCCTCGATCTGGGAGGTGAGGAGTCCGTAGGCGTCGGCGGAGCTGTCCTCGGCCTGAACAACGACGAGTACGCCGGAGTTGCCCGGGGCTTCGCCCTGGCGGCGGCGGCCGTAGTAGGCGGCGGCGTCCATGCTGAGGCCGAGACTGGGCGGACAGTCGATGATGACGGCGTCGTAGTCGGCCTCGATCGCGGAAAGAGCGCGTTCCAGGGCTGCCTCGCGTGCCCGGACTCCGGAGAGCTTGACGTCGAGGAGGAAGGCGTCGGTGCAGGCGGGCAGGAGGTGGAGGCGGTCGCCGAAGCGGGGGTCCTCGATGGGGACGACAAGCTCGGCGAGTCGGCCCTTGGCTTCGCCCGCCATGTGCTTGGTGAGGCTGTCCCCCTCGATGGGCAGGGGCTGGTGGCCGAGCTGCTTGGTGAGGTGGCACTGGGGGTCGAAGTCGACGAGGAGGACGCGCAGTCCGAGGCCGGGAAGGTCTTCGTAGTCGAGGGGCGAGCGGTCCTCGTCCTCGGCGAGGGCGGCCGCGAAGTGCTTCGAGATGCGGACGGGGTGGAGCGCGCCGGGGTCCTCGGCGAGGGCTTCACCGGTGCCCGCGGCGATGGCGGTCTTCCCGACGCCGCCCTTCTGGTTACAGGTGATGATGCGCTTGGGGTGCTCGGGCCGTACGACGGTGGGCGCCGGGTTCGTCTCCAGCCACATCACCACGGACTGGGCGAGGCCCTGGATGAGCGAGACACCGCGGGAGGCGCAGTCTGCGCGAAAGCCGTCCCACTGGCCGTCAGGCAGGAACGTCGCGAAGGACTTGGCTCCGGCGGTGTCGATGGGGGAGAGGTTGGAACCGAGTCTCCGCCAGGCCTCGATGCCTGCTTCGACGGCGTGCTGGATGTCGATGTTGTGCTGGGCGGCCCGGATCTTCAGGTGCTGCTGCAGCACCGAGGGCAGCTTGGAAACGACCTTCTCGCGGTCGCCGGGGGAGGGCGAAGTCATGGCAGCCACCTTACTAACTTTGATGATCCATTTCGGCATCGAAGCGTTAGTTGTGGCTGTGTTTTTGTTTGAGGGTCGCTCAGGAGCCCGACCCGGCGCGGCCTGGAACCGGGCTGGAGGGTGGAGACGGGGGATGCCTGTGCGGGGGCGGGACAGTTATTACGGCGTAATAAGTCGACGCGGTGGGGGGATTATTACGGCGTAATAATCCCCCCACCGCGTCAGTTGCCTGCCTCCGCCGTCGCGGCCGGACCGCGTTGCGAGCGGGGAGTCTTGTCGCCCACCCGCCTGGGCTCGATCGTGCTCGGATCGACCGCTTCGCCGGGTGCGCCCTCGTGGTACGGACCGTCGGGGTCGGCGTCACGGTCGTGGGGGAGGAGGAAGAAGACCCGGCGCAGATGGAGTCCGCTGTCGGGGTCGGCCTCGGTGTTGGCCTCCAGCTCGGTGTAGCCGACCATGCGCCCGTCGCGTTCGTAGCGGGGCTTTCCGCGGCGGCGGGTGGTCTTGTCGAGCGCCTGTCGTACGTAGTCGAGGTTGTTGGGGTTCTCCAGCCAGACCACGGCGTTCTCGTGGTGGAGATCGCTCTCGTTCAGCAGCGAGCTCATGACTGCAGCCCCTTTGTGTGTCGGGCGGCCGGGAGGCGGCCGGGGTGGGAGCGAGCACGTTCCCCGGTGAGGGCACCGTGTCCATGGTAGGCCGGACCGGCGGGTGTGTGCCGGGCGCGTGGGTCAGGCATGGCCGGTCCTGGAGTCGTCGGTGAGAAGTCCGAGGCCGGGGTAGTACTTCTTGCCGCTGGACTTCATCATGTCGGCGGGCGAGGCGAGGGAGAGTTCCTGGCGGACCCGCGTCGCGAACGCGCGGGCCGTAGCGGGACGGATGCCTTCACCGGCGCCGCACCAGTTGCTGTAGGCGGCGTACAACAGCCCCTGTTCCACGCGAAGGTCCGGGGTCTGGGTAGTACAGCACTCGGCGAGGAAGCGGCCGATGTGGTCCTCGGTGGTGGCGTAGGCCGCAGTGGCCGACCGGACCGTGGCGGGACCGTCGAGCGGGTCGCGCGTGGCCAGGTAGCCTTTGGCGCCCTCGATCAGCCACTGCAGGATGCCTGGGCCTTCGCACTGGACGAGTTCCTTGGCCAGGTTGTCGATCTTGCGGGCAGCGGGGACGACGCGCTCGAACGGGATGAGGCGGATGCGACGCCAGAACGCGTGGCCGCCGGTGCCGACTTCGGGGCGATGGTTGCCGAGCAGCCAGAGCTTGTGGGTGGGGTTGAAGCTGAAGAAGTCCTGCCGCATGCGGCGGGCCATGATGCGGTCGCCGCCGGTCAGGAGCTTCACCCGGGACTCGTCGAATTTGTCGTTCGGCTTCAGCTCCGAGCAGACGACGATGCGCCGCCCGTGCAGTTCGGTCAGCTCGGTGGAGTGCTCGGAGAACTTGCCCTTCTCCATCAGGAAGCCAGGCGGTGCGGCTTGCGCGTAGTCGCCGAGGATCTGCGTCATGACGTCCAGGAGAACGGATTTGCCATTGGCGCCGGTCCCGTAGAGGAACGGGAGCACCTGGGCGCCTACGTCTCCGGTGATGGAGTAGCCGAGGAGCAGGTGCAGGAAGTGGATCGTCTCCTCGCCCCTGGCATCGTCGCCGAAGGTGTCGTACAGGAAGCGGTGCCAGCGCGGGGTGGGCGTCGCCTCGGGGGCGACGCTCGTCGCCCGCGAGTGCATGTCGTCCTCGGGGTCGGGCTTGCTCAAGTGCCCTGTGTGGAGGTCGACGACGCCTGCGGGGGTGCACAGGGCGTACGGGTCGCCGTCCAGGACGTCGGGGTCCAGGGCGAGTGCGGGGGAGGCCTTCGCCTGGGTGAGCATGGCCTTGATGCCCGGGGTCGACATGGCCCGGCGCCGGTGCGCGCGTACCTCCCGGTCGCTGAACTGGCCGTTGGGGTCGGTCTCGGGCATCTGCTCGGCCATGTCGCCCGCCGCCCAGACCGCGGCCTTCTCACCGCCCGTGCGCTTCCAGCGGTACTGGTCCCAGTGGTACCAGCCCAGCCCCTCGGCATGGCGGAACTGGTTGCCGAACATGACGGCGAACAGCTTGGCGTTGCCCCGGTCCGTGAGGAGCGCGGGCAGGCGGCCCTCCGGCAGCGGCGGCCCGCTGACCGCGGAGGCCTTCTGCTGGGCGGGCAGGCCGCGGATGCCGCCCTCGGTTTCGAGAGCGAGCATCTGCTGCGCTGCGGCAGTGGCGTCGAAGCGCGGGCTGCTGTCGGCGCTGCTCATCGGCGTCCTTCTGGATGGAGCGGGCGGGCTGCGCCGGCGGACAGGGCTGAGGCGATGACAGTAAGGCTGTGCCGGTGGCGGTGCGGGCGCGCGGCGTCGGCGGCTTCGGTGAGCAGATCTTGTGCCCAGGGCTCGGCAAGATGCCCGGCGGCGACGAGGCCCCCCGCGGTGTAGGCGGCGCGGTTGAGCTTCTCGGTGAAGGCCATGCCCGCGTCCGCCGCCGCGCACGCCCGGACCTCGGCGAGCAGGGGTTCCAGCAGCCGCAGCCCCGGCGGGGTGCCGCGTGCCGGGCGTACGGGGCGGGGCGCGGGGCCACGTGCCGGAGCCGGGGCCGGTTCCGGCACGTGGCCGGTGCGGCGGAGTTCGGCGGCGAGCCAGCCGGGCAGGAGCGCGGGCAGGCGGGCGTCTCCGACGGGAGTGTAAGTGCCCGCGGGGGTGCGGGTGGCCGGGGCGACGATGTAGCCGCCTCCGGCGCGGACGTCGACCTGCCAGGCGAGGGCGACCTTCGGGCTGGAGCCAACCGATGAGCGGTAGCGCGGTCGGCCGGGGTCGGTGCGGTACCAGACGTGGAGGCCGCCGGACGGGGTGCGGACGCGCAGGGTCGACTCGTCGTCCGCGGGGCCCTCCTCGCCTCGCAGCGCGGCGAGGAGGGCCAGGGTGTCAAACCCCGAGGCAAGTCCGGTCAGGTTGACGCTCTCGTGGATCGGGATGCCTGGCAGGAGGCGGTTGCGGTGCGGGACTTCGACACTGTGTGCGTCGATGTCCAGTACGACGAGGCCCGCCGGGCCGCACGAGACGCCGACGCCGAGGCTGGGGTTGACGCCCCACCAGGCAGCCAGGAGCTCGGGGTCGGTGGTCGCTGCGTGGAAGCCATGGCACCACCTACCGGCGGGCAGGCACGGGCAGTCGGCCGGGCGGTGGGGGTCCTCGCGGCAGGCCGGGCAGTTGCCCGCGGGGGTTTTGCGTCCTGCGGCCAGCGGATGGACCGGCCAGCCGTTCGCCGCGCACCAGCGGGCCATGTCGAACGGACTTGTGGGTCCCGCCGCGCGCAGGCTACTGGTCTCTCTTTGACGCGGCACGCAGATTCGTCCTTGCCGAGGGGCCAACAGGTTGTTCAGTCCTGAACGATTTAGTCCCTCGAAGGAAGCCCAGGTCACAGCGTTTTCACGGCCAGGCCAAGGGACTGAAGGGACTGAGTTTTCCAATTCGGATCAGAGCCTACAACAGGGCGTCCCGGAGCGGCGGGCTCTTCGTTCCGCGAGCCTCTTCAGGCTGCTTGTCCCCGGAAGGAGTTGTGCCCGCGTCGCCGGGCGACGCGGGCACGGCGGGCGAGGGACTAAACGCAGAGCAGAGGGACTGGAGCTTTCGGTCCCTCTTCGGTCCCTCATCTAAAAGTGCAGGTCAAAGGCTTGCGGAGGAAAAAGGGAGGGACTGAAGGGACTCAAGGTCAGCAGTTATCAGCGGCTCAGGACCAGAGTAGTAGGTACAAAGGGATGTATAGGGTTTTTCTACGCGCGGGTGCATATACACGCATCTGTAATCGCTGGAACAGGGAAGTTGAGTCCCTTCAGTCCCTTCAGGCCCTGGCTTCTGCACAGCACAAGCCTTTGACCTGCACTTTTTCCGGAGGGACTGAAGAGGGACCGAACGAGGAGGGACTGAACGGATTTTCAGTCCCTCGCGGCGGCCGCCGCCGGAAAGGCGTCCACGTGGTCGGATCCCATTCGCGGCCCGTCCTGGCCGGGCGCCCGAGCATGCCGGGGAGCGTGCCGCCAACCCCGGCCCTGGAGCCGCTGTAACGCCGTTCAGGCCCTCCAGGAGGGCGCCGACGCCCCCATGGGCGGACAACGCGCTGCGAGGGCCGTACGGGCCCGCTGAGGGCTCAGCTCCTCGAAGCGAAGCTGAGCCAAATCAGGGCGGAGGGACCGCACCGGCCTATCAGATACGAACTGGACGGTTTTAAATTACTCTCCTCATGCCCGCCCACCCGAGGGCCCCTTCCTGCGCTGGGGCCCTCGGGTGGGCTCGACTGCCCCAGCAGGCGCGGGCCCAGGCCGGCTTGGTGCCGAACATCTCGCCACCGGAGACGGCCAAGGTCATCGGTGGCCCCTTTGTCGGCATCCAGCCCATGTGGCAGGCCGTGTGCGAGCACCACGACCTGGTGGTGCGGGTGTCGGCCGTACGCGACGAGTTCGGCCGCGACGAGCCGGCGTACAGGGTCTCCGCCGGCCACGAACACCTGGGCCCTGATCGGGCATCCCCCTGCACGACAACGGCGCCTTTATGCCCGCGGTGCTCCTCCGACGGGCACGCAATAACCGGACGTGCTGCTTTTTGCCCACTCCGGTTAGATTCGGTCCGGCTTCTGATGCGGTCGTACGGCTACGGCTGGAGCTTCCGGGCGGCTGACGACGACATCGGGCCACCCTCCGAGCGCTCGGTCTTGTACCCCTTGCTGCCCGGTGCCAGCGTCCGGACGTCGACGCCCTCGGCCGGCGCGCCCCGCGCGTACAGCCCCTCGGGTTCGGTGTCCCGGTCGTGGGGAAGCAGCCAGAACACCCGCCGCCGGAACGTGCCCGAAGAGCGGGACGGCTTGGCCTTCGGGCCAAGCAGGGCGTACCCGACCATTCTGCCGTCGCGGTGGTAGGCGGGCCTGCCCCGGCGGGTCGGAAGACGGTCCAGGCTCTGGCGGACGTAGTCGAGCACGCTGATGTCTTCGAGCCACACGAGGTCCACCTCGTCGACGATCTCGTCCTCTGCGATGAGGGCGCTCATACTGTCTCCTCGTCCGCGAGCAGGCCGATGCCCGGGTAGTACTTGCGCTGGTTGGAAAAGATCATTTCCTTCGGTGATGCCAGCCCCACCACTTCGCGGATGTGCGCCGCGAAGGCTCTCGATGAAATCGCCGGAGCGCCTTCATTCTGGCACCAGCGTTTGTACGCCGCGTAGAGGTGGGCTTGTTCGGCCCGGAGTCCGGCGTCGAGCCGGCAGGTCTCGCCGACGAAGCGTCCGGTGTGGTCCTCGGTCTCCGCGTACATGTTCGTCGCGATGCGGACGCGCTCCGGGCCGGAGAGGTCCTTGTCACCACCCAGGTAGCGGCGGGCGCCCTCGATCAGCCAGTTGAGGATGCCCGGGCCCTCCTGGGTCACCAGGATGTCCGCCAGGTTGTCAATCTTGCGGTGGTCGGAGACGACCCGTTCGAACGGGATGAGACGCATGCGCCTCCAGAACGCGAAGCCGCCCGTGCCGACTTCGGGGCGGTGGTTGCCCAGGAGCCACATCTTGTGCGTGGGTTCGAAGCTGAAGAAGTCCTGCCGCATCCGGCGGGCCTTGATCCGGTCCCCGCCGGTCAGCAGCTTCACCCGGGCCTCGTCGAACCGGTCGCCCGGCTTGACCTCGCTGCACACGATGACCCGTCGGCCGTGCAGTTCGGCGAGATCCGTGGGGTGGCCCTCGTACGGGCGCGACATCAGGAAGCCGGGCGGGGCCGCGTCCGCGTAGTCCCGCAGGAGCTTCATCAGGACGTCCAGCAGGACGGACTTGCCGTTCTTGCCGGAGCCGAACAGGAACGGCATCACCTGCCCGCCGACGTCACCGGTGATGGAGTAGCCCAGCAGCAGCTGGAGGAAGGAGATCATCTCCGCGCCGCCCTGGCCTTCGCCGAAGGTGTCGGCCAGGAAGCGGTCCCAACGCGGTGTGGGCATCGCCTGGGGGGCGGCGGAGGTGGAGCGGGAGTGAAAGTCCTTGGTGGGCTCGGCCGGGCGGATGTGCCCGGTCCGCAGGTCCACGACGCCCGCCGGCGTGCACAGCGCGTACGGATCGGCGTCCAGCAGCGCCGCGTTGAGCACCATGCCCGGGGCGGACCTGGCCTGGGTCAGCATCGCGTTCATCCCGCTCGTGCTGAGCGTGCGCCGCCGGTGCTGCTGGAGCGCGACCGGGGTGAAGAGGCCTCGCGGGTCAGTGGTGGCGAGAGACTCCGCCAGGTCGCCCGCGGACCACATCACCGTGTCGTCCTCGTCGAACTGCCAGCGGGTGCCGTCCCAGCGGAACCAGCCGATGCCGGGCACGTGCCGGTAGTCGTTGCGGTAGAGGTTGACGAATAACTTGGCGTTGCCCCGGTCGGTGAGGGTGTCGGGCAGCAGCCCGCCCGCTGTGGCCTCGCCTTCCGCCGCCTGTTCCCGGCCGGAAGGCGAGGCGTACGGGGCGGGCGGCCGGAACTGCGGTACGGGCTGCGCGAGAATCTGCGCGGCCACTGCCCGCACGTCGAAGGAGGCCGACGACAGCACTCTCTCCTCGTCCACGCTCATGCATGCTCCCCGAGGGCCAGCGGGCGGACTCGCCCTGCACTCAGGTCGCACCTGATGACGGCCAGGCAGGGGCGCCGCTGTCCCGGACGGGCCAGTTCGGCGGCCTCCCGCCGTCCGCGTTCGACCCCGACCGGGCAGTAGGCCCCGACCGGGCAGTAGGCCCCGGCCTCGGTGACGGTACGGGGGGCGACGATGTACCCGCCGTGCGCCCGCACATCGACCTGCGAGGCGAGGGCCCGGCCGCTGCCCGAACCTGCCGGGCGCTGCCAGCGCTGACTGTCGTTGCGATACCAGACGTGCATGCCGCCCGACGGCGTATGGACGCATAGGGCCGACCCGTCGTCCGCGTCGATGCCGGCGGAGATCCCGACCTCCGGCAACAGGCGGTCCCGGTCGCGGTCCGGGCGGCGGCGCGTCACACAGTTGCCCACCGGTTTTTTGCGGCTTGGCACAAGGGGGTGAACCGGCCACCCCTGGCGCGCGCACCACCAGGCTGTAGTCAGAGGCTGCGAAGCGACCGGAGTAGCCCTCTTGAACTGCCGTGGGTTGGCGCGCAAGACCCGCAGTTCAGCTGCCATTTGCTCCCCCATAAGCGACTGAAGCGACTCAACTCCCAACATCAGATTAGCGAAACCCCTGGGGAAGAAGTACATGCGCCAGAACAGATGTGCACACCGGGAGGAGGTCTCAGCTACTCAGCGACCGGAGCCCGAGCCGTCCCGAGTCGCTGAGGACTGGCCCGGCCGTCGGGAACACCGCAGGTCACAGCGGTGTGCTCCTTCGAAAAGCGACCGAAGCGACTCAAGCTTCCTATATATGACGCACACGCGCACACGCCAATGGTTCCATATACCTGAGTTCTGGGTCGCTTCGGTCGCTCTGTGTTCCGGTCGGGCTCGTGACCTGCGGTTTCCTCTGCCGCGGGCCAGCTACCGAGAGAGTGGCCGGTCGCTGCGGTCCGGTCGCTGAACGCGTGGGAGCCATCCGGTCGCCACGAGTCCGGCTGAACCACGTCTCCTGCCTTCGGGCATGCGAAAGCCGCGAGGGGTTCGATGAGCGGTTCGGTAGGGTGGGACCAACGGGCACCGGGTTCGATCTTGCATCCGGCGCCCGAGCGCGCCGGCCCTCACCGCCTCATTCGAGGGCTTCCCGCGGCGAGCTCTTCGGCCTCGCTCCCGTCAAGCGCCGACGCTTCCGCTGTGCCGTCCTGGACACTTCGGTCTGTGCCGCTGCTCGTGTCCCCTGCACCGTGGAGCGGTGCAGGGGACACGAGCAGGCCAAGGACTATTCGTCGTCCAGGAGTCCGTCAGCGACTTGTCGCAGGACGGTTGCCAGGGCGGAGCGGGCCTGCGAGTTCAACGTGGCCTTCATGTCCGCTGTAACCGCGTCTGCTCCACGGCTGAGCACGAAGTAGCGCTGAATGAACGCACTGCGCTGGGCGGGTTCCAGCTGCTCAAAAGCCGTATCCATGAGGGCGGCCCCATCGCCCCAGAGCAGGCCAGGTGCCGCACTCGGCTCGCGCTCCTTGTCGACGGCCTGGCTGAGCCGAGGCTCGGGAACGCGGTCCTGAAAAGGTGCATCATCGCCGTTCGGCACGTCCGGACTGTCGTCTTCGCTCTCCAAAACCGGGGTCTTCAAAACCGGGTTTTGAACCTGCTCGTCCTTCGCAGCGTGCTTTCGCCCCTTGCGGGGCTGTCTGGGCTGAGAGCTCTTGAGGATCTCCTCAGCGGCCCTGGCTTTCTGTACCTCAGGATCCTTGATCCTGGAGATCTGTTCCGCCGTCTTGACCTTGAGCTGTTTGGTGTCGACAACTTCTCGGAGCTCTGGCGTCAGGTTGAGCAACGCGAGGCGGTTGGAGACGTACATCTGCGATTTGCCGATGCGCTCCGCGACCTTCTCCTGTGAGCCGTGTCGCTCCAGCAGCCGCTGCAGGAACTCCGCTTCTTTGTAGGGCGGAATGTTCTTACGGTGGATGTTCTCGATGATGACGGCTTCATCGACCTTGTTGTCATCCACGTTGCCAAGGCGGTCCCGGACTCGGATCTCGAACTTGGTCCAGCCGAGCTGCTTGGCGGCGTGGTAGCGCCTGTTGCCGAGGATGATGACCCATTCGGCGTCGCCCAGTGCTTCGGCGTGTTCGGGCTTGGCCCGGCGAAAGGTTGCACTTGACATTGCCACGGCGGGCTGCAACTGGCCCACCGAGCGCATGGAGTTCTTCAGCTCGCGGAACTCTGCGTCCTCGTCCGTGTAGTCGAGGTCCGCACGTGGGTTGCCGGGGTTGCCGATGACGGTGTGCATGTACACGGTGGTCGGGGGCACTTCGGGGGCGGTCGGCTGTTCGGACGTCCCCGTGCTCTTCGGCGTCTTTGCGGGGCCGTCGAGCAGTTCTGCCCAGGGCTTCTTCGTGGCCATCAGTGACGGTCCTTCTTGCCTGCTCCGAGCTCCAGTGCCAGCTGGTAGAAGTCCTCGCGGGCCTCCATGGCTACGCGGTTCTTCTTGTACTGGGTGACGACTGTTCCCTCGAGGGCTGCCCGGGTGTGGACCTTGTAGTGGCGGATGACGGTATTGGCCAGCTTCCACCCCTGGCTCCGGACGAAGTTCTTGGTCTGTTCAAGGTCGGCTTCGCCGTCGCGGGGGTCCCAGTTGTTGATGACGACCAGGTAGGGGATGCCGAGCGGCTTGACGACCTCTTCGATGGTGTCGCGGGTAGGCATGAAGCCGAGGGGTTCTGGCTCAACCGGGACGATGATGTCGTCGGAATGGGCGAGGACGGCGCGCATGGCGTCGGCTGCAGTGCTCCGGCCGAAAGGATCGCCGGCCTCTTCCTTCTCGTCCTCGGGCAGGTCCATCCAACCAGGGGTGTCGATGAAGGCGTGCCGGACCTTCCGGGACTTCTTCAGCTGCGAGAAGAGTTCGAGGTCGGCCCGGGAGTTGATCTGCTCGAAGGAGAATGGCAGATCCTCACCGACGCGCTCTGACCACCACGTTGTTGAACCCTGAGGGTCGGCGGAGACTGCGGCAACGTAATGCGGATCGCCGTCTGGGGCCTGGCCCAGTACGTGGGCGGTGATGGCCGCTGTGTTCACGGTGAGGGTCGACTTGCCGACCCCACCCTTGCGGTTGATGAGCGCGGTAATCCGTGCCATGAGTGGTACTCCTGATGCTCCGTATGCTTCCCGGCCCCGGTGGGTCGGTACTGCGGACGAAAGCAGGATGCCACGAGGGCCGCGTCGGGCGGCACTACGGCATGTCGGTTCAAAACCGGGTTTTGAACCCCGGGTCGACTCTGCTCCGCAATTGCGGACGTCACCGTGTCAGCCCGCACATGGCTTGTCGTCTGGGTGGGCAGCGTCGCACGTATCGGGTATATCGGCGGCGTCGGATGCGCGCTGCGACCGACCCGGGAACTGCGCAGCACAGTGCGGGGCGGGTTCCCTGCTGTCCCGCACGGCTTCCACCGAGCAGCGGTATTCCATACCGAATACACGAGCAGTCATGCCGCGGCTTATCCTCCCCGCGCCACTTCCATCATGCGTGCGATTCAAGCGTGATTGAGTGCGCGACTCAATGCGCGATCAGATATGCTCCCTATGGGAGGTGACCTCTGTGTCCACCGAGAACGAGCTGTTCAGCGCCGTCGATGCGCTGCTGGAGCAAGTCGCGCAGGATGATCTGCCAGACCCTGCGGAGCGCAAGCGTCTGCGGGAGGCGGCGGGCCTGAGCCAGGCGCAGATCGCCACGGCGCTGGACGCCCGCCGGGAAGCGGTGGGCAACTGGGAGGCCGGGCGGACCGAGCCGCGGCCGCCGAAACGTGCCGCGTATGCCCGGCTGCTGGAGGGCCTCGCCGCCCGCTACCCCGCCCCGCCCGCCGCCCCGCCGCCCGTGGTCCCGGAGACGTTCACCAGCCCGGCCCCGGAGTCGATCGCGGCACCCGCCGTGCCTCCGTCGCAGCCGAAGACCGAGGCGAGCGGCATCGCCAAGCCGTCGGCGTCGTCTCGGCGCCCAGGTGCGAAGAAGGCGGTGGCGAAGAAGACCACCGCGGCCGGCGCCTTCGACCCGCGCTTCGAGAACGGGCCGCTCGCGGTGATCAACTGCGAGGACGGGCAGGTGTCGGCGTACTGCGTCGGCGGCCTGGTCCTGGACGTGCCCGCCAAGACGATCCCGGCGCTCGTCGACTGGACGCTGACCGAGGCCCGCCTCGGCCAGGCCCGGCTGCACCGCAACGGCCACGACGCCGACCCGATCCTCGTCCTCACCGAGGCCGCGCTGGAGCGCTTCGGCCTGCCCGCCGCCCTGTCGGAGGAGGAGCGGAACGCGAGCCGGCTGCCGGAGGGCCACAAGGTGGTCAAGCAGATCGGCAAAGCCGGCCTCCAGCTCACCCAGCGCGGGTTCGGGCCGTGGGCCCGCGTCTTCCGTGAACCCGAGGGCTCACGGCGGCGCTGTGTCCAGCTGTGCATCCTGCCGTGGAACGCGCTGGACGTCCGGGAGTGGGGCAGGAAGGACGACCCGCAGCTGCTGCTGACAATGCACCCGGCCAACCTCGCCCAGTACCTCGGGCTCTACGCGGCACGGGTGATGACTCCGCGCGGCACCACCGCGACGACTGGCCTGGAGCTGATGGTCGCGCTGCGCCCGCCGACCCGCGCGGAGAAGGACCCGGCCACCGGTGAGTTCAAGCGGGCCTTCAACGACGACGCCCTCACCCAGCTCTATCCCGTGGTGGAGTGCGAGGTCCCCGACGAACACCCGGTCCTCAAGGACAAGTTCGCCCGGCACCACATGCGCACCCCGGCAGAGATGCTTGTGGAGGAGCCCTACGACTGGTGCAGGCCGCTGACCGATGAGGAATGCGTGAACCAGTTCTTGGTCGCGGTCGACCTCAACATGTCGTTCGCCGCGGCCGCGAACGGACTCACGGTCGGGCTGAACGGGCCGACACACCTGGAGAACAACCCGGCGTTCGACGGGTCGCTGCCCGGCTCGTGGCTGGTCGACCTGTCCCACGTCGAACTGTCCCACGTCCGGATCAACGGCCGCACCGTCGACGGCGACCGGCTCCCGAGCCCGTTCACGCCGAAGGGCGACCGGCCCGAGGGCCCGGCCTGGTACGCCACACCCACCGTCGCTTACGCGGTGGAGCTCGGTTTCGATGTCGCGCCGATCGAGGCACATGTCCGCACCCGGACCGGCCGCTACCTGGACGCCTGGTACAAGCGGCTGCGCGACGCGTACGTGGAGACGATGGCTGACATGGGCGTCACCACCGACCTCGGCGGGAGTGAGTTCCTCGAGGCGATGGCACAGCGCAAGCAGGCGGACCCAACGATGGCGCTGCTGGAGACCGCGATCAAGGCGACCGCGAAGGGCGGCATCGGCAAGCTGCGTCAACGCAGCCGGGGCCAGGTGCCGTACTACGAGCCCTACCCGGCGCTGAAGCGGGAGACCTGGCGCCCGGACATCCGGGCCGCCGTGCTGGCGAACCAGCGGGTCGGCCTGCACCGCAAGCTGATGAAGACGGCGGCCGCCGCCGACCTGTACCCGGTCTCCATCGGCACCGACGCGATCGTCTACCCCTCATCCGGCCCGTCGCCGCTGGACGTCCTGCCGTACACGCCCGAGGGCAAGCCGGCGCCGGGTACGTTCCGGCTCGGGGTCTCGCCCGGGATGGTGAAGCACCAGGGCACGCAGACCGTCCTGTGGGCAGAGCAGCAGTTCGAGGAGCGTGGCGGCGTCTTCAACATCGCCAACCTCATCAAGACCGACCAGAGCGCCGGGGAAGGGGAGTAACCCATGGTCGACTCGCTCGGGGACAGTCTGGACCGCGCGCTGGAGGGGGCGTTCACCCGCCGTATCCCCCAGAGCGCCCAGGCGCAGATGAAGTACCTGGTCAAGCAGCTCAAGGGCACCAAGGCCGCAGCCCAGGCGCTCGGGATCTCCCAGCGCACCGTGGAGCGGTATGTAGTGGGCAAGCTCAAGCGTCCCCGCCAGGAGCTGCGCGGCCGCCTGGAGCGCGAGGTCAGGAAGAGGTGGCAGCCGCAGGTGCGCGCGAAGGCGAGGAAGAAGGCGGCGTCCACGGACGGACTGGTCTTTTCCACCCGCGCCCGGTTCGGATTCGAAGCCGCTGGGGGCACGACCGACGATGCCCGGATCCGGGACATCACCCAGGCCCTGCCGCCCCAGTGGGCCGACCGCCTGTTCACCGCCCGGGAGCAGGGTGCCAACGAGCAGCAGCTCCAGCAGATCGCGGCCGACGGCCTCGCGCAGATGTACTTCCGCGCGAACAACTCCCGCGCCCACGGACTGGGCGTGGAGTTCACCGACGTAGAACGGCTCGACATCGAGCTGTAGAGGCTCCGTCGTCAGTGAGGTCCTGCACCGTACTCCGGAGTCGGTGCAGGACCTCACCCGCGCATCCGTGAGGGACGGACCGGCGACGGCGACGGCAGCCGCTCGGCGGGCACGGCGTCGCAGGAGACGCCGTCGACCGGCCGTACGTGCCCGGGGGCGCACTCACCCACACCTGGTACTCCGCGGGCTGGACCCGCTCCAAGATCCTGGACGGCCTCGCCCGCGCGGAACGCGCCCTGTCCACCCGTGCCGCGCCGAAATCCGCGCGAGTCCAGATGGAATTCCTTCGCACGCGCGAGAAGGGCTCCACCAAGACTTTGGCCGAGCGCCTGGGCGTCTGCCGCAAGACGGTGCATCTCGACTACCTTTCGGGTACCTCCACCAAGCCGAACAAGCGGCTCCAGGAGGTGCTGGTGCAGGAGAACGAATCGGAGTGGCAACGGCAGGTCAGGGCACAGACCAGGCAGCGCGCGGCGTCCTCGGGCGCGCTGGTCGTCTCCTGCCGGGCGTACTTCGGCTTCGGTCCGGAAGACACCTCGGACGCGGGCCGGAAATGAGACATCAGCGTCGTCGTCAGCCCCTCCCACGCGACCGCGATCTTTGCCGCGCAAAGGAGGATGCGACGGAGGAAAACCTGCATGAGGCCGTCGCAGGGGCCATCGCGGACGTCTGTTTCCGTCAAGGCGGCCGTGGCCGTGCGGGCTGGAGGTTAAATTCGCAGATGTGGAATGGTTCGACCTCCGATTTTAGCGGTGCGGAATTCTCGGCTGCTGTCAACCTTGTTACCAGCTCGCCGAAGTTCCTTCCAGGGGGGGCCGCGAACTCCGTCTCCCATGTGAAAGCGAGTCCTGGTGAACACGTCCGACGGGTGGCGTCCGCGCCGTGGCCGTGTCCCCGACGCCCGCTGCGCGATATGCGGGCGGTCTGGGCGACGTGGCGGGACCTGCTCCGACTCCCTGGTCCTGGACCATGACCACAAGTTCGGCATCGCCCGTGGGTTTTTGTCATCCATGCAACAAGTGCGAAGGGCTGGATCGACCAGGCGACGGCGCGAACTACCGTCGGCGACCGCCCACTGCTCTGCTGGACATCTCCGTGCCGTACGGCCAGTGGCGCCCATGATCCACCCGCACACGAAAGCGGCGCCGCACCTTGCCGGAGGGAGTGCGGCGCCGCTGATGTCGTGTCACCCGGCCGGGCGGCCGGTCAAGCGTTGCGACGTGCGGGCACGGCGGACAGGTGCCGCTGCGGGGCGGGGAGCGACGGGGCGGGCAGGGCGCCGATCTTGATGGCGTCAGTCGCCTCGCGCAGTGCCTCCTCCATCTCCTCCTGGGAGGCGTACCCGGTGAAGTACGGGTGGATGAAGTAGCTGCGGTAGCGGCCCTCGGGCCGCAGGACGACGTTCCGGTCGACCAGGTGGCTCATCGCGATGGACGTGCGGTTCTTACTGAGCCCCACGCGCGCCCTCAGCTCGGCCTGTGAGGCGTTCACCTCGCCGCCGGGGCGCTGGACCTCCATCATCGCGCTGAGCAGGTCGTAGTCGGCCTTGGAGAGCTCCAGGCGGTGCAGCTGCGCGAACCCGAGGTGAGCTTGGATCAGCATGCCTTTTCCTCCACGTCGTTGTCGCCGAACGCCAGCTGCCGCGTTCGCGGTGCCGGCGCGGTCGGGGCCGCGAACTCCGGAAAACTCTCGCTCGCCGCCTTCTCCAGCGCATTCACATCTTCCCGCATCTCCGGGAAGTGCTTCCTGAGCGCGGCCCTGGCGTCCTGCCGCAGCTGCTCCAGGGCATCCTGCTGGAGATCGCCGTTCCCCTTGAAGCAGATCAGCGGGTTGACCACGATCAGCGAGTTGGCGCGGCGCTGGAGCATGTGCCAGTTCTCCAGGCTGCCCAGCGCCCGGGTGACGTTCGCGCGTTCAACTCCGAGGCGCCGGGCAACTTTGACGTGGGTCATCTTCAGGCGGCCCTCCGACCTGGCGACCCAGGCCGACGGGGGGCGAGCCGCAGGGAGCCCGTGACGTCGCCGCTCGCGGACAGCTTTGCCAAGGCGCTGGACCGTACACCGCCGAAGCCCGGCCGGCCGGTGCGGTCCGCGAAGGCCGACTACACGTACCGGGCTCCGCACGACGCATGGGGCCGCAGTGGCTACAGCATGGTTAGCGACGCCTTCCTCTCCGACGTCCTGGCCGTGCTGATCGCCCGGTACGGGATGTGGCCCGTGCAGTCAGCGGTCCTGCTGTTCTGCATGCCCAGAGGGACCTTTGTCCCTGTCGGCATGGCCCCCTGGTGTCGATGCCGACACACAGCACTCGGCACGCTGACGGTCCAATGCGGCCCTGAGCAGCCCAAACAGATTTTGTCCCTCTTTCCAGGGCCAAATAAGGTACGGCTGTGTCGGAGGAGGCACAAAACGCAGTCGATGTGTCAGGGCCAACACATAGCCTCTCGCATAACCCCTGCTCAGGGCACCTTTTCGCGCGGTGCCCTTTTATCAATTAAGACGCGCACGCGCGCGCGAGGTGGCCCAACGCGGACGGCCGACCGCGTTGGACCGGGAGTCAGGTTGGCCTGACTCCGACGGCCCCGATCACCAATACCCCGCCGCGCGCATCTCTCATCACCATCCGCACTCGACCACCACCCGGGCCCATTTCGATCAATCACCCGCATTTCCCCCAACTGCCATTTCAATAATTCCGCACACATTCACTTTCTAATCTCCCGTCGTATGCTCGAAGCACTCTCCGGACCTCTTTTTTGCTGGTCAGTGGCGGCGCAGCACCATTCCAGTGTTAAGCCAGCCTTATGCTTTGAAGCACGCTCACCGAAGCCCTGCCCCGCCCCCTCCGATCCCTGTTCGGCTCGTCACCCGTCCCGACTGTCCGTCACCACCCCTCCCGCTGCTGCCGGTTCTAGCCGTTAGGCCCACGGGTGGGCCGCGCGGAGCGTGGCACACCCGTGGGCGCGAAGCGCGCTGGGTGGCTGGAGCGCAGCGGAGGCC